>CAIMMJ010000031.1 GCA_903842515.1 uncultured Bacteroidota bacterium
CTGACTTAGCAATTATTGGGATTTATTTCTTTAAAGATGGCGCTAATCTCAAAAAAGAATTACAGTATTTAATAGACAACAACGTCCAAGAAAAAGGTGAATATCAATTGACGAATGCTTTAGAAAACATGAAAAGTAAAGGCATTAAATTTTCCCCAGGTCAGATTTCCGAATGGCTAGATTGTGGAAACAAAGATGCAACTGTTTATACCAACCAAAGAATCTTAGAATTTAAATCTAAATCAGAAAAGTTGGTGAATGATTCTGCTGTTTTAGAAAATTCTGTTATTGTGCCTCCTTGCTATATAGGTGCCGGAGTAAAAATAATAAATTCAGTTGTAGGCCCGTACGCTTCTGTAGGAGTAAAAACTGTAATTAAAAACTCTATCGTTTCTAATTCAATCATACAGGCACATTCTAAAATTAGTAATTCTAATCTCACAAATTCTATGGTTGGCAATAATGCAGAACTAGAAGGTAAAACACTTGATTTAAGTGTTGGTGATTTTAACTCTATTAAACAATGACTTTTTTAATTAAAAGGTTTTCTCTGTGTTGCAGTATTATTTTACTGTTGTTTATATACTCGTGTAGTGGAAGTAAAAAAACTTCAAGTGCAAAGAATACTAAAAATAAAGAAAACAATGGCTTTGCTTCTGAAAAAGAAAGATTAGAATTTGATTTCTACTTCTACAATGGAGTAAAAGAAAAAGCCTTAGACAACATTCAGGAAGCAACAAAAAACTTTAGAAAATGTGTAGAAATTTCACCTTCAAATGCCACGGCCAATTATGAATTCGGACTTTGCCTTTTTAAGTTAGGTGAAATTAAGAATGCAGAAATTTTTGCCAAGCAAGCAGCTAAAATAGACCCAGAAAATGAATGGTATCAAATGTTTTATGCCCAAGCTTTAGCCGCCTCAAAAAAATTTAAAGAGGCTTCTAAAGTATTTGAAAATTTGTACAAAAAGAATCCTGATAATTTAGAAAATATCGAAAATTGGATAACTACATTAATTTATATCCCCGACTACAAAGCTGTACTTAATGTGTATGATATCCTCGAAAAAAAAATAGGTTTAAATGAAGGTATTGTTAGACAGAAAATTAGAATTTACAATGCACAAAATCTGTTTAATAAATCAGAAAACGAGGTAAAAAGACTTATAGCTACTGAACCATTAAATGTAAATTATCACATTTTATTGGGCGATTTGTATTTAGAGAACAACATGGACGATAAGGCATTGCTTACGTTTAAACAATGCATTGCTCTGGAATCCAATAATCCTTATCCGCACTTAGCATTAGCAGATTATTACAGAAAGAATAAAAATAGTTCAGAGTATTATGCCGAAACAAAAAAGGCATTTGCAAGTGATGAACTAGATGCCGATACTAAAATAAAAATTATTGCTCCATTTTATAATTTGTCTAAAGACAATAAAGAACAAAAAGATTTTGTGCATGAACTATTAGACCTATTTATTCAAACAAATCCAAAAGAAGCAAGAGCTTATGCTATAAAGGGAGATTTTTTATTGCAAGAAGAAAAGTTAGAAGAGGCCAGAGAACAATACAAATTAGCGCTAAACATCGACAAAAATAAATACTCTGTTTGGAATCAATTAATGCTAATAGATTCTCAGTTGAACGATAATAGCGAACTTGACAAAGATTCTAAACAAGCCATAGAACTTTTTCCAAATGAACCTGCCCCTTACTTACTAAATGGTATTGCCAACTATCAATTAAAAAATTACAAGCAAACTATTAGCATACTAATCAAAGGAATTGATTTTGTTGTGCAAAACAACGCTATGCTTGCACAATTTAATGCCAACCTTGGCGATGCTTACCAAAACGAAAAACAGTTTTCGAGGTCAGATTCTTGTTACGAAAAAGCATTGCAAATTAATCCAAATGACACTTACGTTTTAAATAATTACGCTTATTTTTTATCACTTAGAAATACAAATCTTGACAAAGCCGAAGCAATGTCAAAAAAATCGAATGAGCTTGCAAAAGCAAACTCTAGCTACCTCGATACTTATGCTTGGATTTTGTATGCACAAAAAAAATACTCCGACGCAAAAATTTGGATGGAAAAAGCTTTAGCAGTAGATGGAAATAAAAGTCCGGTTTTATTAGAGCACTATGGCGATATTTTGTACCAATTAGACATGAAAGATTTGTCGATGGAGTATTGGCTAAAAGCAAAGAGCGCTGGTCCGGGAGCATCAGAATTTTTAGATAAGAAAATACAGGAAAAAAGATTAATCGAATAAATTTTGGATAAAAATAACCATCACTCAAATTTTTATTTAAACATCTTTTTAAGTTTTATTCTATTCTTTTCTGTTGGATGCAGAACTACAAAAAAAACAGTAATAATTAATCCTGAATCAGAAAAACCAATTGTTGAAGAAGTTAAAGTAAAATTTGATTTTAAGAGTGCAAAAGTGCTTGCCGACAAAATGGAAGAAAATAAATTTAAATACAATTTATTAACATCAAAGTTCTCTGCAGAAACAAATATAGACGGCAAATCCAGCGGTTTTAATGTAAGCATAAGGGCTAAGAGTGATAGTGTTTTGTGGATGAGTTTCTCCCTTCTAGGAATTGAGGGTGCAAGAGTTCTTGCTACACCCGATACAATAAAGTTTATTGACAGAGTAAATCATAAATACTTAGTTTGCGACTATCAATACATCAGCAAAATGTTAAGTGCAGATGTAGATTTTGAAATGCTGCAATCAATTTTAGTGGGCAATAGTGTAGAATTTTATGGCGAGGAAGAAAAAATAAAATCTTTTAGAGAAGAAGATCAATATGTTTTGAGCACCGTTAGAAAACGTAAATTAAAGAAAGTAATCAATAAAGCAAATGAAGGCGAAACAGTAAATGAGCTTGTTCAAAGGACCTACTTAGATAATGAATCTTATAAAATTTCGAGAAATTTAATCAATGATTTTTCTACAAACAGAACATTTGATGCCAAATACACTAATTTTCAAAAAGTAGAAAATTATTTATTTCCATTTTCTCAGCACTTCGAAATAAACTCCAATAAAAAAATACTTGTTGATATTAATTACAATAAAGTTGAACCTGAAGTTGAGTTAACGTTTCCATTTAATATTCCTCCAAAATATGAATCGATACGTTAAAATATTTTTTCTTCTCTCACTTTTTTTATTTTGTAATAACAGCCATTCACAGGATGCAAAAACTGCTCAAAGGAAAAAAGAACTTGAAGGCCAGAAAAAGAAATTACAAGCCGAAATATCTCAATTTAATAAGGAACTAGAGGCAACAAAAAAAAACAAGAAAAACTCTATTGAACAACTTATAAAACTTAATAAAAAGATAATAAAAAGACAAGAACTTATCAATACAATAAACCAAGAAATCTCATTGGTCGACAAGCAAATCAGTCAGAATATTTTTTCAATATCTCAGTTAAATACTGATATAGATTTACTCAAAAAGAATTATGCGTTAATGCTTCAAAGAGCTATTCTATTGCAAAAAAACAATAACGAGCTAGCATTGGTGTTATCATCCGAAAGTTTTTCTCAAGCTGTTAGAAGAAGCTATTGGCTTAAACAAATTTCCGCAGATAGGCTAAATCAAGCAAAGCTTATTAATTTAAAAATGGCTGAATTAGATTCTACTGTAAAATCCTTAGAACAAAAGAAAATTAATCAAACTCAATTATTAAGTTCTAAAGAATCTGAAAAAGAAATATTGGCTAAAGAAAGAGAAGAAAAACAAGACAATTTAGTTAATTTGCAGAAGAAAGAAAAAGAAATCAAAAAAAAGCTAAAGAGAAAACAAGATGAGGCAACAAAACTAAATTTAGCAATAAAAAGAGTTATTGAGCAAGAAATTAAAAAAGCCCGAGAAGAAGCATTAATTGCATCCAATAAAAAGAAAAAGGATACCGAAAATAAATCAGAAAAAGGTCCTTTGCTCAAAGGCAAAGAGAATAAAAGTGAGGAAGCAAAAGATGAAAAAAAATTAAGTAATGCCGAACTTTTAAACTTAACTCCCGAGTCGCAAAAACTTTCTAGTAACTTTGAAGCCAACAGAAATCAATTGCCTTGGCCTGTTGCCGAAGGTTCTATTACTGGGCAATTTGGCGAACACGAACATCCCGTATTAAAAGGAATAAAAGTAAAAAACAACGGAATTGATATTGCAACAAAAAAATTTGCATCCACACGTTCGGTGTTCGATGGAGAAGTAACCGGGGTGGTTTCCATACCTGGTGCCGGAAAAGCAGTAATTATAAGACATGGAGAGTTTCTTACCGTATATTCAAAAATGGAAGATGTTTCAGTAGCTAAAGGCGAAAAAGTAAAAGCTAAACAAGCAATAGGAACGGTAATGGCTGGCGAAGATGGAGATAGAAGTGAACTGCACTTTGAGGTTTGGAAAGGTGCCAGCATTCTAAATCCGCAGAGTTGGTTAAAAGGCCGATAGAAATTTTTATCTTTGCAATCATGAATGATTATTTTGTAATTTTAATTTGCTTAATTTCTTCTGCTTTTTTTTCGGGTTTAGAAATAGCCTTCTTAACTTCAAACAAACTTCGTATTGAATTAGAAAGCAATCAAGGTTTTTACCCCTCTAAAATACTTAGCTATTTTATTAAAAAACCCTCCCAATTTATTGCAACAACTTTGGTTGGAAATAATATAGCACTTGTTGTATATGGAATTTATATGGCAAATATTCTAGAACCCTATATAGAAATTTTTGTGCATTCTAAATTTGGTGTTTTGGCTATTGATGTAACATTGGCAACTATACTGGTGGTAATTACCGCTGAGTTTCTTCCTAAAGCACTATTTAGAATAAACCCTAACGGTATCCTTACTTTTTTTTCTGTACCATTCGCTATTGTTTATGTATTACTTTTTCCTATTGTTTTTATAACAATTGGACTTTCGGAATTATTGCTGCAAAAAGTTTTTAGATTTTCATTAAATAAAGACCAAATTGTGTTTGGTAGAGTAGATTTAGATAGCTACATAAAACAGTTTACATCCATAAGAGACGAAAGCAAACAATTTGACCATGAGATTACTATTTTTCAGAATGCTCTCGACTTTGGCTCAGTAAAAGTTAGAGATTGCATGATTCCAAGAAATGAGATTGTAGGCATTGAAGCAGATTGCGACATAAAGGAGTTAAAAGAAAAATTTATTGAAACTCACCTTTCTAAAATTATCATTTATAAAGAAAATCTCGATAATGTTATTGGATATGTGCATTCAAATGAATTGTTTAAAAAGCCCGAAAGTATTAAGGAAATATTGAGGCCAATTGCAATTATACCAGAAACAATGCATGCAAAAGAAACTCTAACCCAATTAAAAAAAGAGAGAAAAAGTATTGCAGTTGTAGTAGATGAATTTGGTGGAACATCAGGTTTAGTAACCATTGAAGATTTGATGGAGGAAATTTTTGGAGAAATAGACGATGAACACGACAAAGAAGAAATGACAGAACAAAAAATCTCCGACTTGCTTTATTTGTTTTCTGGCAGACTAGAAATAGATTACCTGAATCAAAAATATAAATTTAACTTGCCATGCTCAGATTCCTACGAAACATTGGCTGGTTTATTTATAAATTATTTTTCTAGCATTCCACAAAAAGACGAACAAATAACAATAGATGGGTTTCAATTGAAAGTAGTTGCTGTTGAGGGCACCAGAATAGAAAAAATTGAATTAATGAAGTTAGATTCTTAAAAATATTTGATTAATTTTTTTTCAAATTAATGAGCTTCTAACCAATTTCTTCCTGTTCCCATTTCCACCTCTACAGGTACCTTTAATGGCAAGGCCTCTCTCATTTCTTTTGATACAATTACTTTTAATTTTTCTAACTCGCTAGAATGTACGTCAAACACCAATTCATCATGAACTTGCAAAATCATTTTAGAATCTAACTGCTCTTCTTTCATTCTTTTGTGAATATTTATCATTGCAATTTTTATCATATCTGCTGCAGTGCCTTGTATTGGAGCATTAATGGCATTGCGTTCTGCAAACCCTCTTGTCATAGCATTTGCACTGTTTATGTCTCTTAAATACCTTCTTCTTCCAATTAATGTTTCAACAAAACCATGTTGCTTTGCAAACTCAATATTATTTTGCATGTATTGGCGCAACATTCCAAATTCTTTAAAATAATTATCAATTATTTCTTTGGCTTCTTGTCTAGGAATATTTAATCTTTCTGATAAACCAAAAGCCGAAATACCATAAATAATTCCAAAGTTTACCATTTTTGCCTTGCCTCTCATTTCCTTTGTAACTTGTGAAAGTTCAACGCCAAATACTTTTGAGGCTGTAGCAGTATGAATATCTAATCCTTCATTAAAAGCTTCAATCATTCCTGGATCGCCACTCATAGAAGCAATAATTCTAAGTTCTATTTGCGAATAATCTGCAGAGAGCAATATATAGTCTTGGCTTCTAGCAATAAAAGCCTTGCGAACTTCTCTACCCTTTGCAGTTTTAATTGGAATATTTTGCAGATTAGGATTATTAGAGCTTAACCTACCGGTAGCTGCAACTGCCTGGTTAAAAGAAGTATGAATTCTATTCGATTTTTTATTTACTAATAGCGGCAAGGTATCAACGTAAGTATTTTTTAGCTTCTGAAGTTCTCTGTAGTCCAATATTTTTGAAATTATTGGGTGTTTGTTTTCCAATTTAGACAGCACGTCTTCGCCTGTTGCATACTGTCCTGTTTTTGTTTTCTTTGCCTTTTCATCAATTTTTAAAACATCAAATAAAACATCACCCAACTGCTTTGGAGAGGCAATATTAAACTTAGTTCCGGCAAGTTCAGTTATTATCTCTTCTAGTTTGGCAATTTCTATTTCTAGCTCTTTCGACATTTCTTTTAATGCCAATTCATCAATTCTCACACCCTGCTCTTCCATTGCTGCTAGCACAGGCACCAAAGGAATTTCTACATCTTCTAAAATGCTTTTTGCATTTGGAATTTCATCAATTTTTTTTGAAAGTTTCTCAAACAATTGAAAAGTAACATCGGCATCTTCTGCTGCATATTCTTTAATTAAATCAAGAGAAACATCCTTCATAGATTTTTGATTTTTCCCCTTTGCTCCAATTAATGTTTCTATTTCTATTGGTTGATATCCCAAAATAGTTTCCGAAAGAAAATCCATTCCATGTCTACTATCGGGTTCTAAAATATAATGAGCCAGCATGGTATCAAATAATTTTCCTCCAATCTCTATTCCGTATTTTTTTAATACTGCTAAATCATACTTTATGTTTTGAGCTATTTTAATTATTGATTCATCTAAAAAAACAGACGCAAAGTTGGAAACTAACTTTTTTGATTCCTCAAAATCATCTGAAAACGGCAGATAATAAGCTTTGTGGGATTCCATAGAAAATGACATTCCAACTAAATTTGCATCCAAAATTTCTAAGGCAGTAGTTTCTGTATCAAAACAAAAAACTTTCTTTTGCAAAATTTCATTTACCAACAATTCAATTTTTTCGTTGCTGTCAAGCAAGATATATTCGTGTGGTGTTGTAGCAGCGGTCTTAAAATTTTCCTTTTCTATTTCAGCATTTTCCTCTTCATCCAATTCAGAAAAAAGAGAAGCTGCCGGGGCTGGTGTGCCAATTAATCTGGGCAAAAGCGTTTTAAATTCCAGTTCTGCAAAAAGTTCTTTTATGGCTTCTTTGTTCACTTCCTTTAACTTCAATTCCTCCTCATTCCAGTCTACGGGGACATCGCACAAAATAGTAGCCAACCATTTAGATTGAATTGCCATTTGTTTGTTGTTCTCCACTTTCTCCTTTAATTTCCCTTTTAGCTCTTGAGTATTTTCTAGTAAATTCTCTATGGATCCGAATTGTTTTATTAATTGAATTGCTGTCTTCTCTCCCACTCCCGGAATACCCGGAATATTATCAGCTGTATCTCCCATCAGTCCTAAAATATCAATAACTTGTTTGGGATGTTGAATTTCGTATTTGGCGCAAATTTCTCTAACGCCAAGCACTTCCGCAGCATTACCCATTCTAGCTGGTTTATAGATGTGAATGTTATCGCTTACCAACTGCCCAAAATCTTTATCGGGTGTCATCATATACGTTTCAAACCCATTATTTTCGGCAATTACCGCCAGTGTTCCAATAATGTCGTCTGCCTCAAATCCTCCTTTGCTAAAAGTGCAAATGTTCATTGCTTTTAACAACTCAAAAATATACGGAATAGCGGCGGAAATATCTTCAGGCATCTCGTCTCTGTGTGCTTTGTATGCTTCAAATTCTGTGTGCCTATGGGTTGGCTCAGCAGTATCAAACGCCACTGCAATATGCGTTGGTTTTTGATTTTTTATAATCTCTAAAATTGTGTTTGTAAAGCCAAACACTGCCGAGGTGTTTAAACCTTTGCTATTGATTCTTGGATTGTTTATAAATGCAAAATGAGCTCTAAAAATTAACGCAAATCCATCTAATAAAAACAACTTTTTCTTTTCTGCCATGGTAATTATTTGTGATAAAAGTAAGAAAAGAAAAGAAACTTGTTTTTAATTTTTTATTTCATCACATTTTAGAAAATGCCATTCGTATAAATCTTTTTAATGCCTTTTGTGATTTATTTTTTTCCTCTATAAATCCCATGTGACCACTTTCAGACAATACACAGGAAAAACTTTTTGATGGAATAGTGCTTTGTTCCTTAAGTTTTTGGAAATCAATTACCGGATCCATTTTACCCAAAATGAACATTACAGGGTACTGTGCAAATTTTAATATTACTTCTCTGTCCTTTCTTTGTTTCATTCCTTCCAAACAGTCAATTATTCCTTGTTTTGTAAAACTTTTTGCATCGTTTTCCATCTCCTCTATTTCCTTTTTATAGTATGCTGCATATTTTGGATTAAATAATTTTTTAATTGCACCCTTCACAAACAAATTTTGATTTTTCTTTACTACTACTATTGCTCTTTCTCTTTCTATTATTTTTTCTGCTGAATCTGCAAAGGCAGATGAATGAAACAATACAAGTCCTCTTAAGTTATCAGGATACAATTCAGCGTAGGCCAGTGCAACATAACCACCCATTGAATGGCCAACCATAATATATTTTCTAAGATTTAATTCCTCCAAAACCGCATGAACACTTTGTGCCATTAACTCCATTGTGTGTATGTATCCATAGCAATCCGATTTTCCATGTCCCGGCAAATCAACTGTTATAATTTTAAAATATTTTTTTAGTTCATGGGTAAATTCTATCCAAATTTTAGATGTTTCTAAGAATCCATGCACAAATACAATGGCACGGCCTTCACCTTCAACTGTGTAATGAATAGTACCTTGTTTGAAGTTAGCTATTTTTACCACTTCTTTATAATATTTTTATTCTTTTCAAACTTATATAAAATAATACTTTGGTTTTTACTACTACATTTGTAGATAATAACACATGAATATTAATAACACCTACAAACTTCTATTTTTATTAGCTTTTATTGTTTCTTTTAAAACAATAATCGCACAAGATTTTCCCCCACAGAGCAATCCACCTAAGATTGTGAACGATTTTGCCGGCCTAATTAGCTCGGATCAAGCACAAGAGTTAGAAAATAAATTAGTAGCATTTAACGATACAGCTTCTAGCCAAATTGCTATTGTTACTATTACTGATTTGGGAGTTTATGAAATTTCTGATTATGCTTTTAAATTGGCAGAAAAATGGGGCATTGGTCAAAAGGGAAAAAATAATGGAGTATTAATTCTGGTTGCCAAAACACAGCGTAAAACTTTTATTGCCACCGGCTATGGCGTAGAAGTATATTTGCCAGATGCCATCTGCAAAAGAATTATTGAACTTACCATAAATCCAAGTTTTAAGCAAGGTAATTTTTACCAAGGATTATCGGATGGAACGGATGAAATTATTGATAGACTAAGTGGGAAATTTGATACAAGTGGCGATAAAAAAGCTAAAAAAGCAAAGGGTTTGAGCCCCATTGTTATCATCATCATTATTTTTATTGTATTGTTAATATTAATGAGAAACAGCGGCGGAGGTGGAAGAGGCGGAAGAACATTTGGCAACAACGGAATATTTTTTATGCCGCCAATTGGCAGAAGCGGAGGATTTGGTGGGTTTGGTGGAGGAGGCAGCAGTGGTGGATTTGGAGGTTTCGGAGGTGGAAGTTTTGGCGGTGGAGGAGCTGGCGGCAACTGGTAGTTTTTTAACCACTGATTTTCATAGCTTTAGCAAAATAGCATTACTATTACAAAACATTTATACTACTTATAAGTTTATTCTAATTCATAGGTTTATTGGTTACAACAAGCGAACAGCTTGTTGCATTGCATCTCGAGTTTCATAGCTCGGGATGTTTTGTTTTTGGACGTTTGGAATTAACTCTTCTATACTTAGCAATAAAAAGATTGCCTTTTCTATTACAAACCAGGCAATTAAGGCATTTGTTAAAAACTAATGTAGGAAAAAAACTTGTTTTTAAATACTTTAGCCTTTTAATGAATTATGGAAAAGTTAGTAGAATCTTTATTGTTTGAATTTGATTGTGTAATACTGCCTGGCTTTGGTGGATTTGTTGCACAAAAAACCAATGCAAATATTCATCCTTCAGGAATGTTTGCTTACCCTGCTTCTAAAACAATTGCATTCAATAAAAATTTGAATCAAAACGACGGGCTTTTGGCCAGTAAATTAGCTAATCAAAATGGTTTGCCTTTTGACAATGCCCAAGTTGAAGTAGAAAAATTTATTCACACTATTATTTTTGAATTAGATAAGTCTAAAAAATTTACTTTCGGGAAAATAGGTTCATTTATTTTAGACACCAATAAAAATGTTGAATTTATTCCGTTTACTAAAATTAATTTTCTGTTAGATTCTTATGGTTTGCCCGCCATTCAAATTCAACCAATTGCACAAAAATCAATAGAAAGGTCGGAAGTAGAATTGCCAAAACCAATTGTACAAAAAACTACAAGAAGAATCAAAAAATGGATTCCGGCATTAGTTTCTTTACCTGTTGCAGTTGCAATTTTGGCATGGCCATTTATGAAACATTCTACCAAGCAAGGAGTTGATAATTTTTCAGGTTTTGGATTATTTAGTTCAATTGAGGCAAGTTATTCTGAGAGAATTACTTTAGAACTTCCTTCTATTCCTGATAGAAATTTTATTGTTGAACCAAATTCTGTAACCACTGCAGCAGAAATAATTAAACCAAGCATTGAATCTAATGTAATTAAATCAGAACTACCCACATCAAATTCAAATTGGATGTTGATTGTTGGTTGTTTTCAGCTAGAAGAAAATGCTCAAAATTTAGTTCTTGATTTAAAATCAAAAGGCTTTGAAGCAAGTATTGCAGGTACAGCTCCCAATGGATTAATTAGAGTTTCTGCCGGCAGTGCCAGCAGTAGAGGGCAGTTAGAAGAAACTTACATGAGAGCTAAACAAAATGGATTAGATGTTTGGTGGTACAATGCAAATTAAGGTATGCAAGAAAAAATAGACTTACTGGTTGATGAAATAAATTCCTTTACAGCTAACGGTTTTAAGGATGCCGAAGAATTTAGGTTAAAATATCTTTCAAAAAACGGAAAAGTTTCTGTGTTATTTGATGAGTTTAAAGAAGTTGCAGCAGAACAAAAAAGAGCTTTAGGAAAACCTCTAAACGAATTAAAGAATTTAGCTCAAAATAAATTAAACGAAATTCAAGAAAAGTTTACTCAAACAAGCGTAAAAGAAAACAACAGCATAGATTACACTTTACCCGGAGATGCATACCAAACTGGAAGCCGTCACCCTTTGTCGCTAATAAGAAATCAGATAATTGACATTTTTAATAAAATAGGTTTTTCTGTGGCCGATGGACCAGAAATAGAAGACGATTGGCATAATTTTTCTGCATTAAATTTCCCCGAAGAACATCCTGCACGCGACATGCAAGATACTTTTTTTGTAGAAGAAAATTGGGCATTAAGAACACATACATCTTCTATTCAAATTAGGGTAATGGAAAAACAAACGCCACCTTTGCGTTTGTTAGCACCCGGCAGAGTTTACAGAAACGAAGCAATTTCTGCCAGAGCACATTGCCAGTTTCACCAGGTAGAAGGGTTTTACATTGATAAAAATGTTTCGTTTGCAGATTTAAAGCAAACACTCTTATATTTTTCTAAAGAAATGTTTGGTTCACAAACAAAAATTCGTTTAAGACCTTCGTTTTTCCCTTTTACAGAGCCAAGTGCCGAGATGGATGTATCGTGTATGTTTTGCAATCAAAAAGGCTGTAACATTTGCAAACATAGCGGATGGGTAGAAATTTTGGGCTGTGGCATGATAGATCCTAATGTATTTACAAATTGTAACATCAATCCTGATGAGTATTCGGGATTTGCTTTTGGAATGGGAATTGAAAGAATTGCAATGCTTAAATATAAGATTAATGATTTAAGACTTTTCTTTGAAAACGATGTACAATTTTTAAAGCAATTTTCTAAAGTTATCTAATTCTCTTTTATGTCAAATAGAATTGCAGAATTGTTGCAATTGCAAAGCGAAGATCCTTCAGACCCATTTTTTATTTATGCTTTAGCATTAGAATTTGAAAAAGAAAATAATCTTGAAAAATGTTTTGCAAATTTTGATTTATTGCTAAATAATTTCCCCAACTATTCCGGAACTTATTTAAAGTATGCACAGCTACTAATTAAATTTGGCAACGACGATTTTGCAAAAGAAGTTATTGCAAAAGGAATTGCATTGGCTCAAAGTTTAAATAAAACTAAAATGAAAAATGAGCTGCTGCAATTAGCTGAAGAAATAAATTAGAATCTATACGTTAAATCTAAAATGCATAATATCTCCGTCGGATACAATGTATTCTTTTCCTTCTACTTGTAATTTTCCTGCTTCTTTGCACGCTGCTTCGCTACCGTACTTTACAAAGTTTTCTAGTTTAATTACTTCAGCTCTAATAAATCCTCTTTCAAAATCAGAGTGTATAACGCCAGCTGCTTGGGGTGCTGTCATTCCAGTGCTAATTGTCCACGCTCTAACTTCCTTTACACCTGCGGTGAAGTAAGTGGATAAATTTAATAATCTATATGATGCTTTAATAAGTTTATTAACCCCAGGCTCATCAAGACCTAAATCTTCCAAGAATAATTTTCTGTCTTCATAGTTTTCCATTGCTGCTATATCAGCTTCCATGGCAGCAGTTATTATTAACACCTCCGCATTTTCTTCTTTTACGGATTCTTTTACGGCATCCACATATTTGTTTCCTGTGAGCACCGATGCAGCATCCACATTGCATACATACATTACAGGTTTTTCTGTAAGCAACCATAGATCTTCTATGTACTTTTTATCTTCTATACTAACTGGAGCACTTCTAGCAGATTTGCCTTGCTCTAAATGACTTTTATAAATTGATAAAACATCAAAACATTTTTTTGCTTCTTTGTCGCTACCCACTTTTGCAAGTTTCTCGTAGCGTTGTAATTTTTTTTCTACACTTTCTAAATCTTTAAACTGAAGCTCAATATCAATTGTTTCTTTGTCTCTAACGGGATTAACACTTCCGTCAACATGCACAATATTACCATCATCAAAGCACCTAAGCACATGAATTATTGCGTTTGTCTCTCTAATGTTGGCCAAAAATTTATTTCCCAAACCTTCGCCTTTGCTAGCACCTTTTACCAGCCCTGCAATGTCTACAATCTCTATATTGGTAGGGACAACTTTTTCTGGTTTTACTAACTTTTCCAACTCTGCCAATCGTTCATCTGGAACAGTAATTACGCCTACATTTGGCTCAATAGTGCAAAAAGGAAAGTTTGCTGCTTGAGCTTTTGCATTTGACAAACAGTTAAACAAAGTAGATTTCCCTACATTAGGCAAACCAACTATACCACATTGTAATCCCATGTTTTTTAAATTTTAAGGCTGCAAATGTAAGAAAGAAAATAGAATTTATAAGATAGAAGCCTCAGCAAACAATAGAAACATAAATTTGCTTTAAATAATTAGTTCTATGGATAAGTATAAATTTAAGAATACACTTCAAGTTGGGTTTAACTCCAGCTTCATTCAAGTGCCTCAAAGTATAATAGATAAAATTAATTCCAAAGGAAGAATTAGAGTAAATGGAGAACTTAATGGGTTTAAATTTAATTTGGCAATTCAAAAAACGAAGGAAGGTATGTATTATTTTTTTATAGGTAAAAAAGTAGTGAAAGATGCCAAGTTGTTTGTGAACAAAGAATATGAGATTTCTTTTACATTGGCAGACATAAATGAACTTGAGTTGCCAAAGGTTTTAGAAATGCTTTTAGAACAAGATGAAGTTTATAAAATTGCTTGGAACAAATTTAGCATTGGTTTAAAAAGAGGTTTCTGTGTGCATATAAATGGAACAAAAGTTATAGATTCGCAAATAGAAAGGGCTACAGATATTTTAGAAAAAGCCATAAAAGGCGAATTGTATTCTCAAAGAAAAAAACACGATTAATAGTTTAACATGATATCAGAAAACCAACTAAAAAAATTTGAATTGCTGTTTCAAAAAGGCCTGCTTGGCACAGCTGAGTTGGAGGCTTTAAAGAAAATTGCTGATAAAAAAATATTTTCTTTACACTTTGAACTTAGATCATTTCTCTATATTAGTGTGCTATTGTTTTCAAGTGGCATTGGAATTTTAATTTATAATAATATTGACTCTATTGGTCATTCAATTATAATTGGCACTTTAATTTTATTCACCTTTTTATCATTTTATTACATACTAAATAATAGAGTAGATTTTAATTTTTCCGAAATAAAAAACCCAAATCCTATTTACGATTACATTGTTTTGTTAGCAAATGTTCTTTTAGGAATTGTGTTTGCTTATCTGCAATTTATGTATCAAATATTTGGAAGTATTTATTTTTTACCAACTATAATTCCAACCATAATTTACTTTTTTTCTGCATACATTTTCGACCACAAAGGTGTTCTTTCTATTGCTATTACAGGTTTAGCAGCATCAATAGGTTTATCGTTAAAACCAAATCAGATTCTAAATAATGACTTTTACAATAACCAACAAATTACTATTTTATCTGTTCTGTTGAGTATTGTATTTGTTTTTTATACAAATTACAGCACTAAAATTTCATTAAAAAAACATTTTAATTTTACTTATCTACAATTTGCTCTACATTTATTTTTTAGTGCTTGCTTGTTTGGTGGTGCTAGCAATTATTATTTATTTTATTTGATTCTTGTTATAGCTGCATTTGCCTATTTTGTGAGACTTGGTTTTAAAGAAAAATACTTTAGTTTAATCATATTTAGTTATTTCTACAGCTACATTTTTAGCATTGTATTTTTTGTAAAGTTTTTTTCTTCTGTAAATCTAGACTCAGAATTTGTTTTCTCTTTTATTCCATTAATTTACACGTTGGGAACAATATATATTATAAGGCATTTAAATAGAATAAGAAAATCATTTGCATCGCTATGATATACAATAAAGAAGAAATTAAAAATACTTTTATTCTTCAAGAATTAGATAAACTTGCAGATAAAAAATATGTTCCAAATGCAAGAAAAATTATTGCTTCAAAAAAATTGATTGCTTTAAATACTAACAGTAAATGGTGGATTAGATTATTGTATCTGTTTTTAGGTATTATGGCATTGGGATTTGCATACAGTTTTTTTGACATTACAATTATTGATTCTTTAAGTAAATCTTATCCTGTTTTATTTTTTATTCAAGGTTTAATCACTTATGGTGTTTTAGAATTTTTAGTAAGAGAAAAAAATTATTTTAACCATGGCATTTCTGATGCATTTTTACTCTCGAGTTTTGCTCAGGTTATTTTTTATGTTGCCTATTTTTTCGATTACGAGAACATTCTGGCTATTCTGCTTATTTCTTCTGTTTTATCGGCTGTATTGGCCTATAGATTCGTAAATATTTTGATGGCAGTAGTTTTATTTTGCTCACTGTTTGGCTTTCATTTTTCAGCAATGTTGGAATTGGGCATAATTGGTAAAATGCTTTTACCATTCTCCTCTATCTTGTTTGCAGGAATTCTTTTGTATCTTTTAAAACAAATTAAATCAACTCGTGATTATTATTTTTACTACGAATCTTGCATAAGCATATTGGAGAGTTTGAGTTTTGCTGTTCTTTATTTATCGGGAAATTATTTGGTGGTGCGAATGGCAAGTGAAGCACTAATGAATATAAACATTCAAGCAGGCAAAGACATATCTTTTGCCTGGTTTTTTAATCTGTTTACAATAATTGTCCCTGTTTTTTATGTTTATTCAGGAATTAAAAACAAGAGTAAAAATTTGTTGTATATAGGTCTAGCAGCTCTTCTATTTGCTGTGTATACCATCAGAACTTACCATCACGTTTTACCAACAGAATTTGCACTTATTATTGGCGGAATATTTTTGTTCTGTTTAGCCTATTTTTCAATAAAAAAACTAAAGAACAGAGCGGAAAGTTATACTTATGAACCCGATAATTTTGAAACTGATTTAGGGTTTGATGAAATTGAAACTTTTGCAACGGCAACAGATTTTGGAATTGTTGTTCAAGAAGATTCAAATGATTTTGAGTTTGGTGGAGGAAAGTTTGGAGGTGGTGGGGCCGGAAGTGGTTTTTAGAAAAATTATTTTCTCATTTTAAAATAGCAACTTAACGCAAAATGATCGGAATAGTTTTTATGATGTGTGGTAAAATTATATGAACTAAAATCTTTGCTGTGCAAAATATAATCTATCCTTAATGAAGGAAATTTTCCATTATATGTTTGTCCTAGTCCAAATCCGCTTTTCATAAATGCATCGTCTAAGTTTTTTGATATTTTATTGTATGTATATGAAACTGGCGAATCGTTAAAATCTCCGCTTATAACCACAGGATATGGACTTTGAGCAATGTGGGAAGCAACGGTATCTACCTGTACGGCACGTTTTATAAATGCTTTTTTTAACCTGCTTAATATTCTTCTGGAGTTTTTTACATTCTGTTTAGGTTTTTCATTTTCTGATTGTAAGGAATCTATAAATGCATAATCTTCTTTTTTGAAATGTATAGATTGAAAATGTATGTTGTAAATTCTAACGGTATCTTTTCCAATTTTTATATCAGAAAACATACATGCATTGTTACTACTTGTTAAAAAATTTATAGCTCCTATATTCACTATTGGATATTTACTAAATGTTGCCATTCCCCAGTGATCAGTATTTCTTAGAGTAACAGTATAGTAAGCATGGCAATAAGGAGTTTTAAATGTTTTTTTTAAGCTCTCCACATCAATAAATTTTTCTTTTTCGTCAGCATAAAATTCTTGAAATGAAATAATGTCATTATTCATATTTTTTACAAAATTTAAAATACTATCTCTAGTATTTTTATTATTTGACCAATTGTATAAATCAAACAATCTTACATTATAGGAAACAAATTTTATGAGTGAATCTTTGGCAATTATTTTTTCTGAGACTTTTTCTCGCCAAGGTTTTATTTGAACCAATGAATTATCAATAGAAATGCCAAAGGAAATGCACAACAACGAAATTAAAAAATAGATTCTAAAAAGAAATATCCAATAGATAACAAATAAAATATTTACTATTAATATGGCAGGATAAAATAACCCCAAAAAGGCCAAAGGATAAAACTTTTCAGGGCTAATGTTCATTGAAGCATAAGAACCAAATAAAAAAATAGCCGATAAAATATTTAAAACAAAAACAACTTTATTAAATCCACGGAGCTTGAACACATCCGCAAAAATAGAAAGATAAATGTATTTAAAATGAAAGCTATTGGTTTTGCTTGTAAATTTGTTGAAATTAAATTTCCAATTTCAATGCTATTTTAGAAATTTGTAGTTCCAAATAAAACAAAACCAAATATTATTTATGCAAAGCAAAAGAACAAAAATAAAAGAGGCCTTAATTAACCAAGAAAATGTTGGAAAAGAAATTATTGTAAAAGGTTGGGTAAGAACAATTAGAGGAAGTAAATTTGTAAATTTTATTGCTTTAAATGATGGATCAACAATTGATAATATTCAGTTAGTAGTTGATGTTGCTAACGAAAAAGCATTTGAATTGTGCAGTAAAATTTCTACCGGAGCTTGCATTTCATGTACAGGAATTTTAGTGCAATCGCAAGGCAAGGGTCAAAGTTTTGAAATTCAAGCATCCGAAATAGAAATTTACGGAACGGCCGATCCAGAAATATATCCGCTTCAAAAGAAAGGACATACATTAGAATTTTTAAGAGAAATTGCTCACTTAAGACCTAGAACAAACACTTTTGGAGCAGTGCTCAGAATTCGCCACCACATGGCTTTTGCAATTCATAAATTTTTTAACGACAAAGGATTTTTTTATTTGCATGCTCCAATAATAACTGGCTCTGATGCCGAAGGTGCAGGGGAAATGTTTAAGGTTACCACTTTAGATTTTAATAATGTTCCAAGAAACGAAGACAAAACAGTAAATTTTAAAGAAGATTTTTTTGGAAAGGCAACTAACTTAACTGTTTCAGGACAACTTGAATCAGAATTGGGAGCAATGGCACTTTCTCAGGTTTATACTTTTGGTCCTACTTTCCGCGCCGAAAATTCTAATACCACAAGACACCTTGCCGAATTTTGGATGATTGAACCAGAAATTGCATTTTTTGACATTGACGACAACATGGATTTAGCAGAGGAAATGCTCAAATATCTTATTTCTTATGCAATAGAAAACTGCAAAGAAGACTTAGAGTTCCTAAACAAAATGTACGACAATGAACTGCTCGCAAGATTAGATTTTGTTGTAAACAATTCTTTTCAAAGATTAACTTATACCGAAGGGGTTGAGATTCTAAAAAATGCTGGACAAAAATTTGAATATCCAGTTGATTGGGGAACAGATTTACAATCGGAACACGAAAGGTATTTAGTGGAGAAACATTTTAAGAAACCGGTAATTCTAATTAATTACCCTAAACAAATAAAAGCGTTTTACATGAAACAAAACGAAGATGGAAAAACAGTTAGAGCAATGGATGTTTTGTTTCCGGGAATTGGCGAAATTATTGGAGGTTCGCAAAGAGAAGAAGACTATGATAAATTGGCCAATAGAATGAAAGAAATGCATATACCTCTAGAAGAAATGTATTGGTACTTAGATACAAGAAAATTTGGAACAGCTCCACACAGTGGATTTGGCTTGGGTTTTGAGAGACTAATATTATTTGTTACAGGAATGGGAAATATTCGTGATGTAATTCCGTTTCCACGTACACCAATGAATGCAGAGTTCTAAAAATTAAATGCAATGTTAAAACAAAGTCTTCAACAAAAACTTCTTCAAAAATTATCACCTCAGCAAATTCAACTAATGAAATTGTTGCAAGTGCCTACTGTGGAATTAGAACAAAGAATTAAAGAAGAAATGGAGATAAATCCGGCTTTAGAAGAAGGCGCAGACGATAGCAAGGAGGATAATTTTGATGATCCAGATTTTCAAGAAGAACAATACGAAGACAAAGAAAATAGCAGAGACGATTTTAATTTAGATGCTTACATCGACGACGATGAAATCCCTTCTTACAAACTAACTACAAAAAATTCTGGCGAAGACGACGACAGAAAAGAGATGCCAATAATTGGAGGCGTTACTTTTCAGGATTTGCTACACCAGCAATTAGGCTTGCTAGTGTTAGACGATAGACATTATCAAATTGCATTAACCTTAATTGGTAACATTGACGAAGATGGCTATTTAAGAAGAGAAATTGCTGCAATTGTTGACGACATGGCCTTTCTTCAGAATATTATGGTTACTGAAGAAGAGGTTATTGATGTTTTGCATTCTATACAAACATTTGATCCACCCGGAATAGGAGCTAGAGATTTAAAAGAATGCTTAGAAATTCAGCTCAAAAGAAAATTAGCAGAAACTGCCAAGAATAATCCAAACTTGGTATTAGCACTAAAAATAGTGCAACTTCAAATGGAAGAATTTTCTAAAAAACATTACGATAAAATTCAAAAAAAATTCTTTGTTACTGATGAAGAATTAAAAGCAGGAATAAATGAAATTTTACATCTTAATCCAAAACCTGGAAACTCAGTCAGCGAAGGAAAAAGAAGCATTCAACACATAGTGCCGGATTTTATTTTAAATGACACAGATGGAGAATTTGAACTCTTACTTAATTCCAGAAATGCACCCGAACTTAAAATAAGTAAAACATACAGGGATATGATTAGTGAGTATTCAAACTCAAAACTCCCTAATAAAGATAAAAAGGAAGCTTTACAATTTGTGAAACAAAAATTGGATGCAGCAAGTTGGTTTATTGATGCCATAAAACAGCGTCAGCAAACTTTAATGCTAACTATGGAAGCTATACTGGCTTATCAAAAAGATTATTTTTTAACAGGCGATGAAACAAAGTTACGCCCTATGATATTGAAAGATATTTCTGAAATTATTGGATTGGATATTTCAACGGTTTCTAGAGTTGCGAACAGTAAATATGTGCAAACAACTTTTGGAACTATATTGCTAAAAACATTGTTTTCTGAATCTTTAAGCACAGATAGTGGAGAGGAAGTATCTACCAAAGAGGTAAAAAAAATATTGCAAGATAACATTGGCATAGAAGATAAATCAAAGCCACTTACAGACGAAAAACTTTGCGAAATTTTAAAAGAGAAAGGATACAATATCGCTAGAAGAACAGTTGCAAAATACCGCGAACAATTAAATATTCCTGTAGCACGTTTAAGAAAAGAATTGTAATGCCTGAAAAAGTTCTTAGAACTGAATTTATCCTTGAAATTGACGATTTAGAAGTTTTTAAAGAAAATATTCTTGCTCAATCTAAAGTTTATGATGACTTTATCTTCTTAGAAAGTAATAGTAAATTTAATAGC
>CAIMMJ010000032.1 GCA_903842515.1 uncultured Bacteroidota bacterium
CCTCACCCCAATCACACAAATATCGTCCACTTGCCCTAAATTACCTTTGTAGCTTAAATGCAAATCTTGTAAGTATTTATTTTGTTCGTCAAGGCTTAAGCGTTGCATGTTTAAAATGGCATCTCTGAATTTTGCTTTGGTTAATTTCTTTCCTCTTTCTCCGCCAAACTGGTCGGCATAGCCATCAGTAAACAAATAAATGGTATCGCCTTTTGTAATTTCTATTTTGTGGTTGGTATAAGGAACTCTGTCGTCGAATTTTCCTATGGGTTGTTTGTTGGGTTTGTATTCTGTTATCTCACCAAGTGAAGAATTAAGTTCAGCATGACGAATAAGCCACAAGGGATTGTTTGCTCCGGCCCAAAAAAGTTCACCTGTGGCTGTATTTAATGCACAAACAGAAGCATCCATTCCGTCTTTTACATCATCGTCGGTACTAAAATTTTCTAAAACCAATTCTGCCACGCAATCTAAAATTTGGGCAGGCATAATTTTGTTGTATTCTTTAACTGCTCTGTTTAATGCATTGTGGCAAACCACACTTACCAATGCTCCCGGCACTCCATGACCTGTGCAATCGCAGGCTGCAAACAACACCCAATCGCCCACTGATTCCATCCAATAAAAATCTCCGGCAACAATGTCTTTGGGTAAATACAAAATAAAAGAATCGTCTAAGTATTTTTTTACAACTTTGGGAGGAGGAAGTATGGTGGTTTGTATTCTTTTGGCGTATTCTATGGAATCGAGGATTTCTTGTTTTTGGTGTTCTACTTCTTTCTTTTGTTTTTCTATAATTGTTTTTGCTTTTCTGTTTTGTTGTAGACTTCTAAAAATTCCAATGGCAATTAACATCACCAAAATAAAACCTCCAATAAAACTGTTGCGGACAATTTTTTGTTTTTCTATTTCTTGTTGCGACAACAAGTCTCTTTTCTCTTGTACAACCTTAGCTTCTGCATCCTTTTTTTCTACTTCCATGATGGATATTTTATGGCTGTTTTTTTTATTAAAAATAGAATCTCTTAAATTATTAGCATGCTTTAAATGCTTTATTGCTTCTTGAGGTTTATTTGTAGTTTCATAAATTTCTGCCAGTGCTTTTTCACTAATAAATTGGTTGTTTAATGCACCACTTTTTCTATCTAAATCTAATGCTAACAAAAGATTTTCTTCTGCAAGTGCATATTTTTTTTCTAGTAGAGATACTTGTCCTAATAATCTATGTGCTATTGCAATTTGACTTTCAATTTTATTTGTAGTGTTTAATTCTATGGAAAGGTAAATGTATTTTAATGCATTGGGATAATCCTTCTTTGTTAAAAATAAGTTTCCTAGGTAATTTAAAATCTCTCCTTCGCCTTGCACTAAATTATTGTCTCTTGACGTTTTTAGTCCTTTGTTCAAATAATAAAAAGACTTGTTGTACTCTTTCATTTCCGTATATATAGCACCTATTTTTCCTTCGCTGGAACCAATATTATTTTTATCGTCTATTTGTTTAAAAACTGAATAGGTTGGCAATAAATACTTTAAGGACAATGGATAATTCTCAAGTGCAAAATAAACATTGCCAATTACAGAATTGCTGAGAGCAATTGCTCTTTTGTTTTTTATTTCTTGGTTTACTTTTAATCCCCTAAATCCATATTCTAATGATTGTGGATAATCGGAAATATCTTCAAAATAGTTGGCAATGCCCACCAATCTTTTTCCTATTCCAAATTTATAATTCATGGCTTTGTCCATTTCTAAAGCCATAAAGTAGTATTTCTTTGCATTTGGATAATCTCCTTTGAGGCGATAACCAATTCCCAAATTTCCTATTGCTTCGGAATAGCCTGTCCACAATTTTAGCTTTGATTTTTGTTTGATGGATTCACAAATTTCTATTGACTTTTTAGAGTAATAAATAGTTGAGTCAGGAAATGAGTTTCGAAAAGAATATGCAAGCTGGTTGGTGTGTCTTACTTTTATTGTATCTGTTTTATCGCTCTGAATTAAAACTTTTAATGAGTCTTGAGTTCTGTTTATTTCTGCAATTGCATGGATAAAAAATATAAAAACTAAAAACAAACCAAGAAAAATATTTTTCATATTATAGATTTAACCTCAAGCAATTTTTTATCTTTTTATGTTTAATAAATTTTTGAATTTAGGTATTCATGAATTGCTAAATTTATTCTAGCTTTTACGTCGTTCCAAGTAATCTCTGATAACATATTGGGGTTAGGTTTTTTGTCGGCAAGTTCGGAATATTGTAATGCCTCTAAAACAATTCTTTCTGGAGATTCCGACAGTGGACTAAAATTTTTGTAGGTCTCTATCATTTGTGAGATGCTGAAATTTTCTAATAAAAAAGCTAAGTCCACGTAATCTTTTTTATCGTACCTGGCTGTTTCAGGAGGGGAGGTAATAATGTCTAACTTCATTCTTAAGATGTCTTGTATAGAAGCCATACAAATATTATCTATATTCAAAGGGGGAAAGGCAAAAGGAGTCTTCCAGTCTATAATATCAGTTTTTATTCCCTCTATAGAAAAGCAAATACCCTTTCCGAAGGTTGAGTTGATGTAATGACTAATTTTAATTTCGTTAGGAAATTTATTTAAAATAGCTTTTTCAATTTCAAGATAATCTGAGTTGGAGTTACAGAACAAATCAATATCCACGGAAATTCTATGCCCAATTTGAAGAGCAAGAGCTGTTCCTCCTACTAAGCGATGATTGCTGAGCAAGGGAATGTTCATCAATCGCCTTAGAACACTTAATAAACTGGTTGAAACGGCTTCTTCTCTAAGCATTTAAAATCGATAAAGCTAAGGCCAAAAATTGCCTTGGCAAGTAAAATTGAATGATTGGGTAAACGTTTTGGTGTATTTTTTAAATAGTGTTTTACTTCTTCTTTACCATAATATTTTACTACCGAAAGTACCTCGTCAAAAGATCCTCTGTCAAAAACACGTTCAATAATCCATTCGGCAGCATCCTCAAAATTAAGCGATGAAACGTCTATATCCCAAAGGGTTTTAGCAGACAAGAGGGGTTGTGTTTTCATAGTATTTTCTAAAACAAATTTATTAAATGTTTGGTATTCAACAACTATTTTGTTTACACCCTCACCCCAATTAAACAAATATCGCTTATTTAAGGCATTTCATCTCAAATAAAAACTCCTTTTCTCCAATTCAGCACATGATTTCCTTTGCTTTATTTGAATTCCTCATTACCATTTTAAATCAAATATCCTTTTGAATAACCTGAAATTTTTCTCCAATAATCTAATCCTTTAAAAAAATCGGTAGCAAGTGTTTTTGCAATGTTCTGTTAAATTTTATGGCACAGATATAACATACAAATTATGTAAATCAAGAATTAGAAACATAATTTACATAAAATTACACCCTCACCCCAATCACACAAATATCGTCCACTTGTTCCAAATCTCCTTTCCAGTTTTCTATGTTTTGTTTGAGCATATTTTTTTGCGAATCAGATTTTTCTTCGCTAATTTTTTCTATGAGCGATACTAGATTTCCTGTCATAAATTTTTTGCCTTTTTCACCGCCAAATTGGTCGGCATAACCGTCAGTAAAGATGTAAAACACTTGTCCTTGGGTCAAGTCAAATTCGTGTAATGTAAATATTTTTTCGCCTTCGGTTTGAAGGCCACCAATTGCAAATTTATTTGCTTTTGTTTCTTTTATTTTGTTTTGTCCGTTTTCGTCTTTGGCTAAAATCCATATTGGACGATTTGCACCTGCGTAAGAAACTTTTTTAGTAAGTGTGTTTACCAAACAAAGTGCAATGTCCATTCCGTCTCTTGATTCAGAAAAAAGTTCGTTTTGCTTGAGGGTAATTCTTATGTTGTTGTTTAAAAGATTTAGAA
>CAIMMJ010000033.1 GCA_903842515.1 uncultured Bacteroidota bacterium
ATGACTCGTCCTGAAAAAAGTTTACAGTTTAATTAATTAATCCTGCTATTGTTTTACAATTCATTTTTAGTCCTAAATTGAGTTTACAAATGTAATTTGTTTTCGATAATAATTTTTCCATAATCTTTCTGTTTTTATTGTAGTTTTTGAATGATGAATAGTGTTTGGAGTGAAATTGCTGATACTCATATGAGGCCTTTCATTATTGTATAAATCCACGACTTCAGTGAGTAATTTTTTTGCATCTTTTAGGTTATCAATATCATAAGTTTCTAAATACTCTTGTTTGATGATACCATTTATACGCTCTGCTACAGCATTTTCTAATGGATCTCCATTTTCAGTCATGCTGATTTTTATGTTTTTTTCCTGCAATAGCTTTACATAGGCATGACTACAATATTGAAGACCTCTGTCGCTGTGATGGATTAGATTCAAATGGCTCTCTGCCCCCAAGGCAGAGAGAGCCATTTGCAAGGCATAAATACATTCTACAGCTTCCATTGTTTCCGCTACTTGATAGCCAACAATCTTATGTGAGTAAACATCAGTAATAAAGCTGATGTAGAGATGTTCACCGGTGTTTATTTTCCAATAAGTAATATCACTCACCCAAAGCTGGTTGGGAGCAGTAGGAACAAATTCTCTGATAAGGTTTGGATACTTTCTCAACCAGTGATAGGAGTTGGTTGTTTGTATTCTTCGTTTGCGTTTTCTTACCAATAATTGATTCGCTGAAAGCATATTGAATAGTGAATCTCTACCAATTTTTATTTGATGTTCCAGTATAAATGTTTGCAGCATTTCATAGAGTTTTCGTGTTCCCATTCTGCGATGGTTTTTACGAATTTCCTTTACCCGTTGTATTATCAATTCTTCTTCCAGGGTGGTTGAAATTCCTTCCCAGTTGTTTTGATAATAAGCCTGTCTGGTAATCCCAAACCATCCACATAATTTGGCTAATCCTATGTGTGAAAATTTTTTCTTCATTTCTTCTATGGTTTGGTATTGAACTTTTTTTTTATTGGAATTTTAAACTCCTGTTCTGCAATATCTACCATCGTTGAGAAGGCTATTGCTTTCAGTTCTGCATCTTTTAATTGCTTTTCTAATTCGGCTATTCGCTTTTTTAGTTGCAGGTTTTCAAATGATTCATCACTAGGTTTTAAATCCTTATCAGCTTTTTGTTTTCTTTGTGCCATCAAATATGAATTTGACACAATATTAGATTTTCTAGTTTTAATTTCTGTGCTATAACCTAATTGTCGCATCCAACGAATCACTTGCCCATGCTCATGCTTTTTGCCTGTGTACTTTTCCCAAATTTCGCTTTTTGTACATTGCCTCGAAAGTAGCTCCTGAATCATTTGATGTTTGTCTTCTTCGGTAAAAAATTTACCTGCTTTTTGAATGATTTTCTTTTCCATTTTTTACACTTTTTAGTGTAAACCTATTTTAGGACAAGTCGCAAAATTGCGACCTTTCGGGTGATATCCGCCGCGGCTGAGAGCCGAGCCTCAACTTCCCGAAAGGCTGCTTGGAAACAAGCAGGAACATTTTGCTGTACAAAAATAACCAGATAAAATGATGCCGTTTTTCGCTCCGAAAAAATACCATGTTTTTAAAAATAAACATCTGAAAACGGTAGATTTGAATCCCATGTTTTCGTTCAAATCAATCGATTTCATTGAGTTTACGAGAATTTGATGGGCTACTAAATAATTTAGACATCAACTCCATTATTTTCATATTTCAGTTAAAATAAAAAACAAATAATGAGCTTTGATAAAGTGGTGAAATAAATTTTAACCATATTTGCGTATTAACCGGTTAATATTTAGTGGATACCTCTTTTGATAAAAATATAAAATCATTAAATGTAATTAGAGGTATAACTGCACTAATTGTTGTAGTATACCATGCTAAGTTTATTATGTGGTGTGGCGGTGAGTTGTATATTAGGGAAAAAGGGCTCCATAACCTATTAGATTATTTTTTGTTTGGACTGGATATGATGAGTTCAGCGGGAAGTCAGGCAGTAACTGTTTTTTTTATTTTATCTGGTTTTGTAATTCATAATAGCTTTAAAAACAAGAAACAAAATTTATTAAAGTTTTATATTACAAGAATAATTAGAATTTATATACCATATATATGTGCAATCTTATTTTCGCTATTAACCCTTTATTTTGCGGTTAAGTGCTTTCCTGAAATTGCAATAAAAAATTTAAGAGAATACAATACCAGAATTGTTGTTGCATACTCTGATATTGGTTGGAACTCATTTTTTAAGTCCTTAATTTTTCAAAAATCGAAAGATTTTGTTGGTTTAAATTATGCTTTTTGGTCCTTAAAACATGAGGCATTTTTTTATATAGTTTATCCCTTTTATTTTATAGTTGGCCAAAGAATAAGGCTTGTATTACTGGCACTATTTTTTGTTAGTGCATATTATCTAAAATCATATTTACTCTATTTTCAACTCTTTTTTCTTGTTGGAATTTTATTAAATGATTTTTATTCAACCAATAGTTCATTTCTTCCAAAAAGTTTGAGGAAAGGAAAATTTTATTGGTTAGGATTAGTTGTTGGTTATATTTTGATTAACATTTTAGAAAAATTACATTTTAAATTTATATCAGATTTTGTTGCAATTTTTGTAGTAACATTATTCGTATTTGATAGAATTATTAATTTAGGAATAAAAGAAAACAAATTTCTAGGTGAACTTTCCAATATGAGTTATACTTTGTATTTGAATCACATCCCAATTTTATTAATGTGCTATTTAATTGGTGTAAATACATTAAACAAATTAATATTTTTCGAAAGGTACCCCTACTATTTATCAATTATTGTAGTACTTTTGGGAAGTTATACCATTTATAATATCTTTGAAAAGCCAAGCTTAGTTTTACTAAAAAAAATAAATAAGAAATGGAATTAATAAATTTTGAAAGTTTAAATAGTAGAAAGGAAGAAATAAAAAAAGACTACCAGTCGAAAAAACCTTTTAGGTATGTAATGTTCGAAAATTTCTTTTTTAAAGACAAAGCTGATTTAATTTACCAAAATTATCCTGCAATTGAAAATGATGTTTGGGACGGAACAAATTATTTAGATCAAAAAAATAAATTTCAAAAAACAAAATTTGAATCCGGTTCAATTTTAGAGAAAGTATTTTTTGAATTAAACTCTGATGAATTTTTGAAATGGTTACAAGATGTTTCAGAAGTTGAAGTGCCATTGATTGCAGACGAAGAACTTTTTGGAGGAGGACTGCATCAATCAATAAATGGAGCATTTTTGAATGTACATGTTGATTATAACTTTCACCCAACCACAAAATATCACCGTAGGTTAAATGTTTTAGTTTATATGAACAAAGACTGGAAGGAAGAATATCAAGGGGCTGTTGAATTGTGGGATTTATCAAATGGAAACAAAGTTCAGTTAGGCAAATATGCTCCGCATTATAATAGATGTGTAATTTTTGAAACCAATGAGATATCATTTCATGGGCACCCAAAACCTTTGAATACCCCTAAAGGTGTGAACCGAAAATCCCTTGCTACCTACTATTACTCAAAAAGTAGACCTGAAAATGAGATAGCAAATAATCACAATACCCTTTACGTTAACACTGAAGGATTAGAGGGGCAAGTAAAAAGATTTACTTCTGGAGTAAAGGCATTTTTAGAAAGAATAAACAAGAAATAATAACTTTTATAATTTTGGTTGTGGTTCAAAATCACTTCAACGATTCTAAACTTCCACCTTTCTCAAATAATTTGTCTACTCTTTTTTCCACCTCGGTATCTTTTATTAATTCAGGGGCGTGATGTGGCTTTTTTCTGGCATCAATAATTAAATTTTCGCAACTCCAATGTTTGTTTTCAGTCCTTTCATTTACTCCATAAATATCGTGCGAAGGATTACTTCTGGTAAAGGTAACCCAAAGAAAATTGTTTAGAGTGTCAGCAACAAACTTTGCGTCATCTGCTAATACTATAAAGGGGAAATTATTTATTTCTTGCTTAATGTTTTCTATTAAAAACTTCTTTATGCTTTCAATTTCTAATTTTGTTTTTGAATAATTTTCAAATGGATTTAATTCAAGAACTAAAATACCGGGAATGGCCAAAGTAATTTTTGAAATAAGAGGTGTAGAGGAGTTAAAAGCAGGCAATGATTTGCCTAAGGTTCTGATAGGATTTCCTACCGCAGCAAAAACAACTTTTGAACCCGTATTTAATCCGTCTCCACTGTAATCTAAGGTATCTATTGATGTATTGGTATAAAAATGTACATCTCTTTCTAAGTTTATTCTTTCTAAAATATGAACAAGAAAATCATCTTCAGGATGAGTACTTAATCTAGGGTTATCGCTTTCGCTAGCGATAAATAAAAACTTTGCCAGTGAAAGTTGTCCTTTTCCTAATATATGATTGGCAATTGTAAGCAATTCGCTTGGTCTTGGATTTTGTTGATATGGCGTATATCTTTCATTTCCTATTGCAAACAACAGTGGGTGAACACCAGCTGCATCTACTGCATTTACTTGTTTAAGGCCGGGAATTTCTGAAGGCAAAACGGGTCCGGTAATTTCATGTATTAATGCACCAAAGCTTGTGTCCTCTTGTGGTGGCCTACCTACAACAGTAAACGGCCAAATGGCATTTTTGCGGTGATAAACATTCTGTACTTTTAGTAAAGGAAAATCATGTTTAAGACTATAATATCCGAGATGATCACCAAAAGGACCTTCAGATTTATTTTCGTTCGGAAATGCATAACCCGTTATAACAAAATCTGCATCAGAAGAAATGCAAAAACCATCGTTATCATAAAAATATCTAAAATTTCTGTTGGCCAAAACACCGCCAAAAATCACTTCACTTAATCCCTCAGGCAAGGGCATAACAGCAGCAACAGCATGGGCCGGAGGGCCACCAATAAAAATACTAACCTTCATGGGTTTGCCCAACTTATTCCATTTAGTTTGATGAACGCCAATGCCTCTGTGCAATTGGTAATGCAATCCAATTTCTTTGTCTAATTCGTAATCGTTTCCATTGAGTTGAATTCTGTACATCCCCAAATTAGAATTCATAATTCCGGGTTTGTCGGCATCCTCGGTATAAACAATTGGAAGTGTTACAAAAGCACCACCATCCATTGGCCAATTTTTAATTAATGGCAATTCAGAAATCTTTGTTTTGCCAAATTCTACAGGCTTAGATAAAACAGATTTAATTGGCAACGCAGATATGGCGGCAGCCCCTGCACCAAAGGCAGAAATTGGATTTTTAAGTATGGCTATTGGATTACGCTTTGCCTCAACCAATGTTTCTACTTTTTTAATAGAATCTCTAAAAATAAATTTACTCCTGTCTAAGGTTCCAAACAAATTAGAAACGGCTCTAAATTTTGTGCCTTTTACATTTTCAAAAAATAATGCAGGTCCGTTCAAATCATAAACCCTGCAATGTATAGCAGCCATTTCTAAATTAGGATCAACTTCCTCTTTAATTCTTATTAAATGACCATTTTTCTCAAGGTCGATAATACAATCTTCGGTGCTTTTGTAACTCATAAATTAATCTGCCAAACCAATAATATCTACTAATTGTTTAGCTTGATGAGCTCGGCTGTACTTTTTTATTTGAGTATCTATATGGTTAGATTCTATTTTGCCTTTTTCTAAGAATTGAGAAAACAGTTGGTTCATATAATTTAAAAAGCCATTTGAATCGCTGTAATCGAACATTTTTCCTGCGCCGCATTGCTCAATTATTTTTGCAGCATCGCCATCTGTTGGGCCAATTGCAACAATAGTTTTTTTAGCAGCAAGGTATTCAAATAATTTACCCGTTAAAATTCCTTTGTTGTTTTTTGATTGTGGAATTATCAAAAGTAATACCTCTGAATTTAATAATTCAGAAATTGATTGACTGTGCGAAACATGGGGATAAAATTTAATTTTTAAATTAGAAATTGCATTAAACTTTTCCTGAATTGATAAATTTGCATTCCCAAAAAAATCTAATGCAAACATCTTTTGAAATTTAGAATCACCAGACATATTTTTTAAAGCATTAATCATTAAACTTATGGGATAATCATTGGATAAAGTGCCAGTGTAAACCATTCTAAAGCCATTATTTTTTGACATTGGAATATTTTCAAAATCATTTTGATCATAACCGTTAGAGATTACAAAAGTTTTATTGGCGATAGTTTGTAACGTTTTAGAAACAAATCTCTGTTTAATAAAATCACTAACCGTAATTATTGCATCACTTTTTTCCAAAACAGTTTTCTCCAAAAATGCATCTTTTCTTTTTGCCCAGTTTGTATGATTAAATTCGTTGTAGTAAAAGATTTCTGTCCAGGGGTCACGTAAATCGGCAATCCAATTTATGTTTAAAGATTTTTTTAATTCTAAGCCAATTAACTGCGAAGAATGCGGTGGACTTGTAGTGATCACCGTTTTTATATTGTGTGCTAAAATTACTTCTTTTGCTTTTTTTAATGCATACCTATTCCATCCTATTCTGGCATCAGGAATAAAAAAATTACCTCTTACAAACTTTGAGATTTTTTGAATTAAACCACTTTTATTTTCATTGGTGAAACCAGCGTATGGAATCTGTTTTTTAGGACTCAATCGTTTGTACAAATTTAAAATCTCAAAAGACTTTGTTCTGTATACAATTACATTGGGCGACAATTCTTTTTCTAGAGAATAATCGTAGAGCGGATAAGACGCCACCCTTTCATCTACAGTAATTACAATTGGCTGAATATCATTTTCCAGTAAATAATTGCAAAGCTTTAACCATCTTTGCACTCCTGCCCCACCTGCTGGTGGCCAATAATAAGTGATGATTAATACTTTTTTCAACTGCTAATTATTACTGTTTTAAGATTTCTATTTTATAATCTTCCATACCCAATTCAATTACTTTTAAAGCTTCTTCACGCCCATAAACTTGCACAATTTCACAAACATGTTCTTCAATTCCTGGCATATTCTTGTACGTTAAAAAATAATGTTTTAGTCGTTGTAAAATAGAGCTGGGAATATCAGAAATATCTTTAAAGCCGGTATAAAATTCATCTTTAGCCATAACTGCAACAATTTTATCATCAGCTTCACCTTTGTCTATTAATCTAAAGCCTCCAATTGGAATTGCCTTTAAAATTATATCACCATGGGTAATATTTCTTTCTGATAATACGCAAATATCCAAGGGGTCGCTATCGCCGTTTAAGCTCTCTCTTTGACTTTGTTGGGCAGAATAGGCTCCAGACTTTTTTCCGCTATACGTTTGAGGAATAAATCCGTACAAAGCAGGAATGATATTAGAAAACTTTTGAGGACGATCGACCTTTAAATAACCTGATTGCTTATCTATTTCATACTTTACCGTGTCGGTAGGAACAATTTCTATAAATGCAGTTACAAAGTTAGGTGCTTCGTTACCTATAGAAATTCCGTGCCAAGGATGAGCTTTAAATTGAAGTGGTTCCATTTTATTAATTTTAAATAGTTGCAAAATGTAAATACATTTGCGTCAAATTTAAGTAAGGGATTTAATCTTTCAAGAAAAATTTTATTTGAATAAAAATAATTTAAAATATTACATCATGACAAAATTTGGAAAATGGTTGGGAGGTGGACTTGGTTGGGCATTTGGTGGTCCTATTGGTGCAATTATTGGCTTTGCCATTGGAACGGTATTAGACGATACTAAAGTTGTTTCGGAAGCAGCAGGAGTTAGTGAGCAAAACAGAATTAGCGACTTTGCTTCAAGTTTACTTGTGCTTGCAGCTGCAGTTATAAAAGCCGATGGATCGGTTTTAAAAAGTGAGGTTGAATATGTAAAACAATTTTTTGTGAAACATTTTGGTGTTGAACACACTAAACATCAGATGTTATTGTTCAAAGAAATTCTAAACAAAGATATTCCTGTTGCAGATGTATGCCTGCAAATAAAAAGTAATATGGAATTGGCTTCAAGAATTCAATTGGTTTATTTTTTGTTTGGAATTGCATTAGCAGATGGAAGAATTGAAAAAAATGAATTAGATTCTATACATTATATTTCTCAAAAATTAGGAATATCTGAGCTTGATTTCAATTCCATTAAAAGTATGTACATCAAACATACAGACAGCGATTATACCATTTTAGAAATATCCAAAGACGCAAGTGACGAAGAAGTAAAAAAAGCCTACAGAAAAATGGCCGTTAAATTTCATCCAGATAAAGTTTCTCACCTTGGCGAAGAATACCAAGCAGATGCGAAAGTAAAATTTCAAAAGGTTCAGGAGGCTTATGATAATATTAAAAAAAGTAGAGGGATAAACTAAAAAGCTGCATCCAATTTACTAATTACCCCAATTCCAAATAAAGAGAAATCATATTTTATGGGGTCTTCGTAGCAAAACTCTCTCAACTTAAAAGTTAATTCCTCCGTTGCCTTCCAATCGTTTTGATTGCGAACCAATATTCCTAATTGTCTTGCAACATTTCCCGAATGAACGTCTAAGGGACAATACAATTGAGAAGGGTTAAGTATCTTCCAAATTCCAAAATCAACTCCTCTCCTATCTTGTCTTACCATCCACCTTAAAAACATGTTTAGCCTTTTGCAAGCAGAATTTTCATTGGGATTTGAAACGTGCTTAAAACTTCTATTTAGTTTATTTCCCAAGAACTCATTTCTAAAATAATTAATTCCTTCTTTTATTGCATGTTCACTTGAAGTGTACTTTGAAAACAATATTTCTAAGCCTTTATGTTTTGTGTAAATTTTTTGAAGAGACTTAAAAAAAAAGAGCAAATCTTTAGCATTAAATGTTCTGTGAACAAAGGAATTAATGGCTTTAGAATTTAATTTTTCAAAATTAGTTTCCACAATAAATTCATACGGAGAATTATCCATAATTTTCATCAAGGTATCTCCATTTTTTAATATACTTTTTCTTTGTCCCCAAGAAATTGTTGCCATTAAAAAAGCGCTTATTTCAATGTCTTCTTTTGTATTAAATCTGTGTGGAATAGAAATTGGGTCTAGTTCAATAAAATTAACGGTGTTGTATTTATCATGAGCCTCGTCTAAAATACTTTTTATCTCGGCAATTTTTTGAGATGTCATTTTATTTTTACTGTTTTTAATTGCAAAAGATTTAGAGAATTAAATTGCAGCCCAGATAAATTATTGTGATAAAATACAATAGCTTCATCATAATACAAACTAATAACAGGACATTCTTGGGCAATTATACTGTCTAATTTAGAATACAATTTTATTCTTTCACTAGCATCTATTGTAGAGATAGATTGAGCGTAAATGCTATCAAAAACAGGATTAGAGAACCTGGTATAATTTGGACCTTGAGGTGGAATTTTTGAGCTACAAAAAACCGATAAAAAATTTTCGGCATCCGGAAAATCTGCAACCCAAGATTTTCTAAAAAAATCTATTTCACCTTTTGCAATAGATTCAGAATTTACAGCTGATGGCAAGACCTGAATCTTAGAAGGAATTCCACATTCGTTTAATTGTTGTTGCACAAACTCGCAAACATCCGCATATACAGATGTAGTGGTAATTACAATGGGATTGTTTACATTTAAAATAATTCCGGATTCTTTTATTAATTGCTTGGCATATTCAGGATTGTATTGATAATGTTTTGGATTGTATTTGTTTGGTAAATTTAATCCGTCTGCTACAAAGCTTCCCTGCGAAGGTATTCCAATTCCATTTCGTAAAAAGGTAATTAGTTTTCTTCTGTCAATGCTGGCAGAAATTGCTTGCCTAATTTTTAAATTTTGTAGAGGATTTACATTTTTATTGTTTAGCAAAATTCCAAAATAATCGGTTTTTAAAAATGGCATCCTGTGCATTAAAAATTTACCCATGTGTTTACCTTTTAAGCTTCCATCAAAATTCAGCAAATCATCTTTGTAGCTGCCATCTAGGCCACTCATAAAATCGAATTTGTTTTTTAAAAATGCCAGGTAAACTGTTTGTTTATCTTTTATAAATGATAGTGCAATTGCATCAATAAAAGGTAATTTTTTACCATTTACGGATTCAAAATATTTTTTATTTTTTAGCAAAACTAACTTCTCTCCCTCTAACCATCTTTTAAAACAAAAAGGTCCTGTTCCAACCGGATTTGCTCTAAAATTTGATTTATAAAAATCAATTGCTTCTTTTGGAACTACGCTGCAATACTGATGAGTAAGTAAATTTAAAAAAGGCGAAAATGCTTGCTTTAAATAAATTACAAAAACAGAATCATTTTCGGCAACAAAACCGTTTTCTCTAACATTACTAAACACCCAAGAGCCGGGAGAAGATAAGGATTCATCTAAAATTCTATTGTAACTAAAAACAAAATCGTTTGCTGTTACTCTCCTAGTTTTTAACTTCCCGAAACACTCATTTTCATGAAAAAAAACATCATCTCTTAAGGTAAACCTATATTCTAAACCATTTTCAGAAACTTGCCATTTTTTTGCTATGCATGAAATTAGCTGCAGATTGCTGTCCAATTGAATCAATCCGTTGTATATTTGGTTCAATACCCAAATGTTTTCTGTAGTTCTTGCAAAGGCGGGGTCTAAACTAGTTATGCCTGCAGATTCATTGTATCTAAAAACTTTTAAACTAGAATTGTTGTGTTTATTTTGGTTGCACCCACTAAAAAATAATAGAGTAATTACTGTTATTAAGAGATAAAATCTGTTTAAATTTGTCTGCATCGTTATAAAATTCTATTTCTTTTTTATATTTGCATAAATGGAACAAAAGCCAAAAGTAGCTTTTTACACCTTAGGATGTAAACTAAATTTTTCTGAAACTTCAACAATATCCAGAACCTTTGAACAAGAAGGATTTGAGAAGGTAGGCTTTGAAAAATTTGCAGATGTTTATGTTATAAACACATGTTCTGTAACAGAAAATGCAGACAAAGAATGCAAGAGAATTGTAAAATCTGCCTTAAAAATAAACCCAGAAGGTTATGTATGTGTTGTGGGGTGTTATGCACAACTTAAACCAGAAGAAATAGCAAAAATAGAGGGAGTTGATTTGGTTTTAGGAGCAACAGAAAAATTTAAAATTTCGCAATACATAGGAAATTTGCAGAAAAAACAAACCACCGAAATTCACAGTTGCGAAATTGAAGATGCAAATTTTTTCACTGGAAGTTTTAGCGTTGGAGATAGAACAAGATCTTTTCTAAAAGTGCAAGACGGTTGCGACTATCCTTGTACCTATTGTACTATACCCTTAGCAAGAGGAATTAGCCGAAGCGATAGTTTGGAAAATGTTGTTGAAAATGCAAAAAAAATTGCACAGCAAGGCATAAAAGAAATTGTGCTAACAGGGGTTAACATAGGCGATTATGGGAAAGGAGAATTTGGCAACAAAAAACACCAGCATACTTTTTTAGATTTAGTAAAAGAATTGGATGAAATTGAGGACATAGATAGGATAAGAATTTCTTCTATTGAACCCAATTTACTAAAAAATGAAACCATAGAATTTGTATCGCAATCAAAAAGATTTGTTCCTCATTTTCATATTCCGTTGCAATCAGGTAGCGACACTATTTTAAAAGCAATGAAACGAAGGTATCTAACTGCTTTGTACAAAGAAAGAGTGGAACGGATAAAAGAATCTATGCCCGATGCAGCTATTGGAGTTGATGTTATTGTAGGATTTCCGGGTGAGTCGGATAATGATTTTGAAGAAACTTACAACTTTTTAAATTCTTTAGATATAAGCTATCTTCACGTGTTTACATATTCCAAAAGAGACAATACAGCTGCATCTTTGATGGAGCAACAGGTGGATGAAAAAATAAAAAACGAGAGAAATAAAAGATTAAGGATTCTATCCATAAAAAAAAGATTGCATTTCTATGAAAAGAATCTTAATAAGATTTATCCTGTACTTTTTGAAGCAGAAAACAAAGATGGATTTATGTATGGATTTACGCCAAACTATATAAAAACTAAAGTTGATTACGATAAAAATTTAATTAACAGAGTTTTAGAAGTTAAACTAAGGGAGTTGGATAAAGATGGAAATTTAGTGGGAGAAATAATAGCTATCAATGAACCAAATCATATACTGCAATAAAATATGGGAGATAAATACAGCATTTCTTCCCGTTCTGGAAGATTAAAAAAAAAGATACGAGTAAAAAAAGAAAAAAAGAAA
>CAIMMJ010000034.1 GCA_903842515.1 uncultured Bacteroidota bacterium
AAATAGTTTAGAAATTATAGCAAGAGAACTAAGCACTGAAACAAATTTTAATTCCGCAGTAATTAAAACTAAGCAGGAACTCGATGAATTTGCCGCAAAAGCAAATTTCCCCTCACACGGTTTAATTTTAAGACCAGCCAAAGATGTTTTTTCTGAAATAGTAAAAGGGATAACAAACCCAGAAAAACTAAACACTGCGTTTAATTATTTTATCTCTAATTTTGGAAGTGCTTTTATTGAAACAGATATGAGAGCAATGTATAACCCTTCTAGAATGAAAGTAATTGAAAGGGCTGCAATAAAATTAGTAGAAAAAATAAATTCTCTTTGTCCAAGCTGCAATACGCCGGGTTTTGGAATTACAGACACAAAAAAAGGGTTACCCTGCTTACAGTGCAATTTCCCAACCCGGAGCACTCTTAGTTATATTTATACCTGCAAAAAGTGTTTATTTATTAAAGAAGAAAAATTTCCAAAAGGCATACTCACCGAAGACCCAATGTATTGTGATGTTTGCAATCCATAGCTTTAGTAATTTTTATAGAAATTTATATTAACAATGAATGTGTAACTTTATAGAAATAAAAAGTTCTTTTTGTATTATTTTTAATGAAAAGACTAAAAATTACACTACTAAAAAACAGATATAAATTAATATTATCGGATAGAATTACAGATTAATTTTTTGAAAACATCACTGAAAAAAAACAAGTAAAATAGTTAAACACCATTCATAAAATATTTTAAATATTAACTTTCTAATTAATTACAAAAGCTAAAATGCATGAATTATAATTTACTTCTCGAAAACCTCACCAACCCTGCATTATTATTCTTTGTTTTAGGAATGGTTGCAGTTTATGTAAAAAGTGATTTAGAGATCCCACAAAACTCTTCAAAGTTCATTTCATTGTATCTGTTGTTTGCCATAGGTTTTAAGGGTGGCCAAGAATTGTCGCATGAGGCATTTACAAGTGAAATTGGGTGGTCTATGCTATTTGGCATCTTCATTTCCTCAATTATCCCACTTTATACATTTTTTATTATAAAAAGGAAATTAACTGTTTATGATGCTGGAGCAATAGCTGCCGCTTATGGATCTGTAAGTGCAGTTACATTTGTAACAGCAGTTTCTTACCTAGAATCTCAACAATTAGTGCTGCATGGACACATGGTTGCTATAATGGCTATGATGGAGTCTCCGGCTATTATAATGGGACTTTTACTTATCTCAATTTTTAACAAAGAAGCAGATGAAAAAATTAAAAAAAGTACAGCCATTACTCATTCATTTACAAATGGAAGTGTATTACTAATTCTTGGAAGTTTAGTTATTGGTTTCTTGGCCAATGCAAAACAAGCAGAAGGAATAAAACCATTTACCAATGATCTTTTTAAGGGTTTTCTTGCAATATTTCTTTTAGATATGGGTATTACCAGTGGAAAAAAAGTTAAAGCATTTTTCTCATACGGTTGGTTTCCATTTGCGTTCGCACTATTAATTCCATTAATTAACGGTAGTATCGTTGCAATAATGAGCTCGTTTGTAACACAGGACATTGCCAATAGATTTATTTTTGCAATTCTTGCGGCAAGTGCCTCTTACATTGCAGTGCCTGCTGCTATGAAAATTTCAGTACCCAAAGCCGACCCCGGTCTTTTTTTGCCAATGGCATTAGCTGTTACTTTTCCAATAAATATTACAATTGGTATGCCTATTTATTTTCTAATTGTGCAAAATACTTAACCTTGTTTTAGTGCAAAAAAATATCCTAAGAATGTTAATAGACCAATTAATTTAAAGGTCACTATTAAAACAATTTATCACTTAGTAAAAAAAGAATGAATAAGAAATATTTTTTTTTGACCATACTCTGTTTTTCATGTATTAATATTTTTGGGCCAACAAATTTTTTTTAATGTTCCAGTTCTGAAATGTCAGGGCCATTTGCATATGCTTTTCAAATTCTAGGAATTGATAATTAATCTAAGCTAAGTTATTCCTGGCACAACTAATTGGTGTTTGATTAAATCATTAATGGATTAAAACAAGAAAATAAAAAAGGCTGTAGAAAAAAATTCCACAGCCTTTTTCCAAATTATATAATTCTTAGTATCTGTACATTTCGCTTTTGAATGGACCAGCAACTGTTACACCAATATAATCGGCTTGTTCAGTAGAAAGAGTTTCCAACTCCACTCCTATTTTCGCCAAGTGCAATCTTGCAACTTTTTCATCCAAATGTTTAGGCAATGTATATACTTGCTTTTCGTATTTATCGCTGTGTAACCACAACTCTAATTGTGCCAATGTTTGGTTTGTAAAAGAATTACTCATCACAAATGATGGATGCCCTGTAGCACAACCTAAATTAACTAATCTTCCTTCGGCTAAAACTATGATGTCTTTTCCTTCGATGGTATATTTATCAACTTGAGGTTTAATAGTATCTTTTGAACCTCCGTAGTTTTTGTTTAACCAAGCCATGTCAATTTCATTGTCAAAGTGACCGATGTTACAAACAATAGCATTGTTTTTCATTGCACGGAAATGTTTTTCAGTGATGATAGATTTGTTTCCCGTTGCAGTTACAATAATGTCAGCTTTAGGTATTGCATTTTCCATTTTCAATACTTGGTAACCGTCCATTGCAGCTTGTAAAGCACAAATTGGATCAATTTCTGTAACAATAACCCTAACGCCTTGCGATGACAATGATTGAGCAGAACCTTTTCCAACATCGCCGTAACCCGCAACAACTGCAACTTTACCAGCCATCATAATATCTGTAGCTCTTCTTATGGCATCTACCAAAGATTCTTTACATCCGTATTTATTATCAAACTTAGATTTTGTAACAGAGTCATTGATATTTATTGCAGGAATTAAAAGAGTTCCATTTTTTACTCTTTCATGCAAACGGTGAACTCCTGTTGTTGTTTCTTCTGATAGTCCTTTAATGCCTTTTGCTAATTGTGGAAAACGATCAAAAACCATGTTGGTTAAATCTCCACCATCGTCTAAAATCATATTCAAAGGATTTCCTTCTGAAAAAGCATACAAAGTTTGCTCTATGCACCAGTCAAATTCTTCTTCTGTCATACCTTTCCAAGCAAAAACAGGTATGCCGGCAGCAGCTATAGCAGCAGCAGCATGGTCTTGTGTAGAAAATATATTACAAGATGACCAAGAAACCTCTGCTCCTAAGGCAACCAATGTTTCAATTAATACAGCAGTTTGTATTGTCATGTGCAAACATCCTGCAACTCTGGCCCCAGCTAAAGGTTTAGAATTTCCGTATTCTTCTCTCAATGACATTAAGCCTGGCATTTCCGCCTCTGCCAAATTAATCTCTTTTCTTCCCCATTCTGCAAGGGAAATGTCTTTAACTTTGTAAGCAAGTTTTTTTTCTGTTGTTGTACTCATTTATTGTTTTTTGATTTATAATTTCAATTTAAGCCGCAAAAATATAGAAATATTAACGAATTTGCAAAATACAAAGACCATTTTTGTTCTAATTTTGAACATTAAACAAATTCTATTTCAAATAGTTTACAGATAATTGAAAATACTTGCCACCAAAATAAAAGAACTAAGTACCCATTTTCTTCAAGAATTTTGGGATGTACGTTGTCAAATGCACTCCAACCCGGAATTATCATTTGTAGAATTTGAAACTTCTCTGCTTATTCAAAAAAAATTATCTCAACTTGGAATTGAGTTCGAAAACAATTGGGTAAAAACTGGAATTGTAGCCACCATCAACGGGGGTTCAGACAATGGAAAAATAATAGCCCTAAGAGCAGATATGGATGCTTTGCCAATTAAGGAAGAAAACCAAAGCACTTACAGGTCAAAAAACGAGGGAATTATGCATGCTTGCGGGCACGATTTTCACACTGCTAGTTTATTGGGAACAGCAAAAGTTTTGTTGGAGCTAAAAAATTATTGGTCCGGAACTGTAAAACTTATATTTCAACCTGGCGAAGAAGTCCTTCCAGGGGGAGCAAGTTTAATGATTAAAGAAGGTTTATTTGATAAGCATCCAATCCAAAAAATATTTGCTCAACACGTTACACCTGAAATAGAAGTAGGTAAAGTTGGATTTAAAAGTGGGATGTTCATGGCATCAACGGACGAAATACATATTACTGCAACTGGGGTTGGAGGACATGCTGCACTGCCGCATTTGTATAAAAACCCAATAATTGCTCTTAGTAAAGCAATAATACAAATAAATGACTTTTATAAAACTACTAAACATCCTGTAGAAACAGTTATTGCCATTGGCAATTTTAGAGCAGATGGAGCAACCAACGTCATTCCAAATAATGCATCTGCCCTTGGAACAGTTAGAACTTTTGATGAAATCTATAGAAAAGAAATTCACAAAAAAATAATTTCTATTTGCGATAATGTTAGCAAAGAAACTGAAGTAAAAATAGAATGTAACATAATTGTTGGATACCCATTTTTAATGAACGATAAATTTCTTACCGAAAAAGCAAAAAATAATGCCAAAGATTTTTTAGGAGAGGATAATGCAATTGATTTGCCTTTAAGAATGACAGCCGAAGATTTTGCATTTTATTCGCAAATAATCCCTTCATGTTTTTATAGAATAGGAACCGGAAATAAACAGCTTGGAATTACTCACGGTGTGCATACCTCAAAATTCGAAGTAGACAAAAATTCATTAGAATCTGCCATGGCTTTAATGTCTTATTTAGCCATTTGCGAAATGCAAACGGAAACAATAAATAACTAATTTTTGTGTTTTTATTGACCTTTAAAATTATTTTTGCACTCCTTTTATGATTAGAAAGTTTTTAATTGTTTTTATATTTTCGTTGAGTGTTTTTGCAAAACATTCTTTCTCACAAGAAAAATCAATTGAAGTGGAAGGAAGAATCTATGCAGAAAATGATACTACCAAAGGATTTTTTGCTAAACTAATTGATGAAGCAGGTCAAGGGTTTAGAATTATGGCCGATGCAGAAGGAAATTACAACATCAAATTAAAATACAACAAAGATTATAAAATAGAATTCGGTAAAAAAGGCTACTATTCTCAGCTGTATGCAATATCTACAGTTGTTACAAAAGATAGAATTTCTGATGGCTTACATCCGTTTTTAATTGATGTGGAGCTTTTTAAATCAACAGAAGGATTTGCTCCTGAACTTCTAAAATTGCCTTTACAAAGAATTAGTTTTAACGAGGACGACAATGACTTTGTTACCGACGATTCTTATCGTTTAGACATGGAAGAAAAACTTGCTACCGTTAAATTAGCCATTGAAGAATTTAAGACAAACAAAATAATTAGTGATGACCTTGCAGCAAAATTGAAAAAAGATGCCGAAGAGAAAGTTGTTGCACAAGACAAAGTAATGCAAGAAGAAGAATCCAGGCTGAGGGCACTATTGGAAAAAGAAAAACAAGAAATTCTTGCACTAAAAATGGCAGAAGAAGAAGAAAAAAGAGCAGAGCGAGACAGTATAAAAACTGAAAGAAATAAACAAAAATTGTTGGCACTAGAAAAATTAAAAAAAGAGGAAGAGCAATTTAAGTTAGAGGAAGAAGAATTTGCAAGAGAAGAAAAAGAAAGAAAATTAGCACGTCAAAAATCAATTCAAGACCAAGCAGAAGTGCAAAGGTTGATGAAAGAGAAAAAAGAACTAGAAGCCAGTGCAAAAAAACAAGAAGCTGAGCGCCTAAGAAAAGAAAAAGAAGAATTAGTTAAACTTAGCAATGAAAATCAAAACAAAGAATTAACTGCTAAAAAACAAGAAGAAGAAAGATTAAAACGTGAGAAAGAAGAGCAAGATAAATTAGCTAAAGAAAAA
>CAIMMJ010000035.1 GCA_903842515.1 uncultured Bacteroidota bacterium
AATTTTATACATTTTTATTTGCTAATCTATTGATAGACAGGTAGGTTTAGTTTAAGTTTTTTAAAATGAGAAACTTTTTCAATGGGTATCAATTTTTAACCAAATCATCATGAAAATTTTCACAAAACTGGTTTTTTACGTCATTTTAGGTTCAAGCTCACCCACAAAACACCCAAAAACCATATTCGTTTGGGGTTTTTGTTTGATTTTTTTTACGCTCGTTTCCTGTAATCCGATAGAGGAGGAGCAAATGCTTCAAGACAAGACTGAGAAGTTATTGAAGATTCAAAAAATGATTGAAGAGAATGGCTTCGAATTTGAGTTTATTGACAGTAAAACAAAGAAGGGGATTAAGGTTGAAAATCTAAGTGAATTGGATGATTTGCTTAAAGTAATGAGTGGTAAAAACAAGGGCCAAAAATCTTTAAATAAAATTCTAACAAGAAATGGATTAAAAGAAATTCCAAATTTAAACTTCACTTCATTTGAAGTATTAAGAGTTGAAAACAAATATTTGTCCTCCAACAATAGAATTGAATGTATACAAAACTGGAGGAATGTATATGGAAGAATTGGAATAGGTTATTTTGGTAGTAGATATATTGATATTGGTTTTTCTGTAGGGACTGGTTCTGGACTAATAGAAAATTTTTTTCTCTTCGTATGAAGGCTTAACCTTCATGACAACACTTGGAAAAAATCACTTTATTAATAGTGGTTATGCTACGGCTTTAAATGGTTTTACTTATTCCGGGATATTTCACTTCTCAATAAGAGCATTAGTGTTTTTTGAAGGAATAGGAGAGGTTTTTACAATCGTAAACAAGAAAATTCAAATTTCGGTAGATGCTTGTAGTGGTCAAGTTACATATAGTTTAATTGAAGAATAAATAACTAATAATCATGGATGTAAATGTTACTAATTATTCCATAATAATTTGGCAGATCTTTGGATTAGCTTTTCTTTTATACATGACATATCTGATTATCAGATTTCTAAGATCTAAAAGGTAATTGGGTTTGATGTCATTCAGCGCTGGAAGAAGAAATCATCATAAAAAAAAATCTCAAAATGGAACCACCTAATTAAGAAAATGGAAAATTTCGCAATTTACTTCTGGTGGTTTTTTAATCTAGTATTGATGATACTTATTGTTTCGATTATTTTTTTCTATGGAATAAAAGCAATCAAAGGATTGTTTGGACACAAGGGATCCAAAAAAATTAATGATTAAATAATTTGATGCCTGTCTTTTAAATTACTTCTCCCATGACTCTAGTTTATTTTAAAGTCATGGGGGTTTAATTGTTTTTTTGTGGATTATTAAGACAAGAATCCCCTCAACTTCGCCACAAATAGGGAAAAAGCAAGTAGGAGGTTGCGGCAACCAAGACATTAATCGCCAAGAGGCTGAGTAATTTATCTGCACTAACACTCCAATCTAGCCCATCCAGCGCATTTTTAGAGATTCGAATGGCCATCAGCAGGATGGGGATGATTACGGGAAAACTCAAGATTGCCATCAACGTGGCATTGTTGCCTGCCTTCGAAGCAATACCCGAAACCATGGTAAGGCTAGCCGAAAAACCCATGGCCCCCAACACCAAGTTGAGCAGAAACAAGCCCTGATCCTGAACTGGGTTACCCAAAATCACCGAAAACACCCCATAACCCAGCAAAGCCAAAATCAGGTTCAGCCCGGTATTGTACAGAATTTTGGAGAGAATGATCGACTCCGGGGAAGCAATCATGTAGTAATACAACTGCCGACCCTGCTGCTCTTGCACAAAACTCTTGGCTACCGCATTGACGGATGAAAAGAGTAAAATGATCCAAAAAAGGGCATTCCAAGTGGGTATGGAAAGATTTCC
>CAIMMJ010000036.1 GCA_903842515.1 uncultured Bacteroidota bacterium
ATCAATCCATATTTTAACAGCTCTTATTTGACAATCGCTAAGCTTACTTCCTCCCTTTGGCATTGGGGAAGCTCCACCTGTATGACTTATTGATTCGTAAAGCAAATTTGCTGTTACCTGCGTTTTAACTAATTCAAATGTAGATAAATCTATCCCGCCTTGGGGTGAACTTCCACTGTGACAACCTTTGCAATTTGCATCAATAATAGTTTTTACTTGTACAGAATATTTTACGTTTGTGGTATCGCAAGCAGAAGTGCAACCGTTGTTTTTTGCACCTTGACTGATCCATTTTGAAAGCAACGCTTTTTGATCAGCGCTTAATGGAGATGAAGGTGGCATAGATCCACTGTTAATTTCTTCCATAATATCTCCGCTGTTTGGTTTACCTGCTTTTATGTCTCCAGATGACATAATGGAATTATAGTTTGTGAGGTTATAACCTTTTTCTTGAGTTATTGCATCATGACAACCTGATTTGGCACAGCTAGATACAAACAGCGGCAAAACATCGTTTTGAAAATAGGCTGTATCTGTGTTGCATACACCGCTATTTGATGGATTTGAATTAGGGTTTACCGGTTCGTGCTTGCAAGATGATATAATTACTACATAAGCAATAACAATTAAAATAAGTTTGTTCATTTAATATTTTGAGTCGTAAAAATACAATTATTATGACAAACAAATGACAAGTTAGAAAATGAGAAATAAATTTAACAAAAAAGCCGTTCAAAATTGAACGGCTTTTGTAATGAAATAAATATACTTATTATTTTTTGCGAGACTTTGCTGCACTTGGTTTAGCAACAGCATCTTTGGTTTTTATGATATCTTCTTCGACCGCATTTAGATCTAAATTTTTCTTCATTTCTTTCACCATCTTTTTTAAGTCGTAAATGCTTTTGTACAACTCGTCGAGGTGTGATTTGAAAGCGAATGGCATTTTTTCCATTGATTTTTCCATAGAAACTTCCATTTCTTTTTTAATGTGAGAAGAAAGAGAAAGAACCTCAGATTTTAAAGCTGAAAATTCGTCGGAACCAAAAAGCTCCACAAATGCTTTATCTGTTACTGCAACCCATTCATTAAAGAATTGATTAAAGTTTGAAACTTCTTTGTTTTCTGACATGTTTTTGTAGGCATTCTCTACTGCTGTTTCCATACTTTTTTGTGAAGTTTGGTACAACAAGTATTGCAGTTGGGTTTGCTTGATAGAGTATTTAGAAAATGTTTCCATCATTTCTACCATTTTCTCTCCCATGTTATTTTGCTCAGGACTCATTAATTTTGCATAAGGAGCAAAAGTTTTTTCATACATTTCAAACAATGGATTGGTATGATTCATAAATTGATTCCAATTTGCATTTGAAGGCATTTGTTTTATGAAATTTTGATATGATTCCATCATTTCTTTTGTTGAACCAAATCCTTTTTCGCTCATTTCTGTCATTTGCTTGGTGTAGTTTTGATAGAACGAAGAAAAATCATTTTTAGGAAACCAAGAACCGAACATTTTTTCAGTAAGCTCCTTGTAAAACTCTGGGTTCATCATCTTCTTGAGGTTTTCGGCAGAATGATTTTGATGTTGAAAAGCATTCATCAAGGGCATAAACGTTTCAAATAAATTTAAATAAACTTTATTTGATTGAAACATATCTGAAAAAACATCTTTTGAAATATTTCCTTGCATGTTCTTGGATAAGTTTTCATAGGTACTCATCATTGTTCCATTCCAATTGTTGTACATAGATTTCCAAGAATCAGTAATCTTTGAGAATTGTTCAGTGCTATCATTTGAGGCAGTGTTCCAATTCATTGATTTTTGAATCCATTCCATGTTTTTTTCTGTCATTTCCTGAATTGCTTTAGTCTGCTGTGTGTACCAATTGCCAAAGAAATCTGAGTTTGGAACTTCCTCATTTTGTTGTTGACTTTCAGTGGTGATGTTTTTAAAAATTGAAAGCTGATTTTGCAACCACTCGTTGTATAAATCCGAAGATTTTTCTGCTGCATTTCCATGCATAACGGCGTCTTGCATTTTTCTGGTTGCTTCTACCCAATTGTTAATTGCTTTACTTTGAGTTTCAAAAAGGTTTTCTACCAGGTTTTTTTGCTTGTTCATTTTATTAATTTATTAGGGGTTTGGTTGTTCTGAAATTTTCCGCAAAGGTACGTTTTTTTGAAATAGAAAATCTAATTGCCTCATTTTTTTGACATTAAGACATTGTCATCTAAAAATAAATTTCATGGTGTTTGCATGACAAATTCCTTAATTATAAATGAAAAGAAAGATTCATTATAAAACTAACTAAGGAACAAATATGTTATTTGTCTAATTAAATCTTGGGATATCTTACTAAACAGAATGTTTATTTGTAGAAAATTACCAAAGTCCTTTGGTCGTTTTTTAAGTTTCCCGTCCAGAAATCCTTTCTTAAAATATCGCTAAAGCTGGCATTGGAAAAATAAGCTGTGACTTTTTTATGGTGTGGAAATGATTTTGAAATTTCGGAATAATTTAATTCTTCCCATTCTTCGTAGGCAGAGGTAATAAGATAGTTTACACTGGTATCTGTTTTTAGTTCAGAAAGTGTTTTGTATGTATATTCTAGTTTTAGTTTTTCTTGGAGAGAATTTTCAAAGGCGGAATTGTCAAACTGTTTTTTCTTTTGGTTTAAGGCGGGAACAATAGGAGTGGTAAGTAATTGGGGCTGATAGCTGTGCCATTTAAAAAATGTAGAAATGGATTGAAAAAATTCAAATCCACCATAAACAGCTATTTTTTGAGGTTTTTGATGAACCATTTTATCGATTAAACTTTTATAAGAATTTGCTCTTGCCGCAAACTCATTGGAATTGATGTACATTATTTTTGTATTTCTTAGGGTGATTAACCCTATTAAAAGTAAGCTTAATAAAAAGATCTTTTTATAATTTTTTTCAATGTAATTAAGCGAAAGCCCCAGTAAAAAAATAAAAATTAATGCAGAAGGAATTAAATACCTTCCTTGAGAAAAAGATATAATTATTTTGTAATAAATTAAAAGTTGAGAAGAAATCCAGGCCACACTGAATAAGCAGAGTATTAAAATTTGACTAAATTTCTTTTTTCTAATTATATCAACTAAAGCAATTACAACAAATGGTATAAATGGAACAAACCATTTAAAAATCCAAATAAAATTATTCAGGAGCAAAGCCGGCAAGCTTAATGGTTCTCCGTAATTAAAAACTTTATTTGAAGTTTTAATTACAAGTAGTAACAATAAAGTTAAAAATACAAATGCTCCATAAAACAAATAAAAGGAATTTCTTTCTCCCTTGATCTTTTCCGGCAACAGTAATGGAGTGCTTTCCATTATTAATACAATGGGTATTAGAGGCAGCAAGATGATAAAACTCTCTTTGCATAGACCTGCAAAAATTCCGCACAAAAAAGAAATGTATAAATCAGTTTTATTTTTAGAATCTTTGTATTTTAAAATAAACAATATTGAAATTAATACAAAAAGTAAACCTGGTGATTCGCCAGACTGGAGTCGCATAAAAATTTCTCCAAACTCATGGCCTGTAAGAAATGTAACAGCGCAAATAAAAGAAACTGTTTTAGAAAAATTTAATTTTTTGGCAACGAGATAAATTACAAGAGCGCTTGCTATGCCAAACAGAAAAACAATTACGTGTTGTGCAAAGGGACTTGTTCCTGCTAATTTTCCTCTTAAAAACACGATGGATGAAAGAAGAGGAAAGAATCTACCGAAATCAAAAAACCCTTTTTGAAAACCAATAAAATCCTGCAGTAAATTATCGGAAGAACCAAAAAGTTCGTTAGGTCTATTTACTTTTATTAAGTTGTATTCATCGTCTATGTAGAAAGGAGCATGCAGCGTATTAATTAATAAGATGGCTAAAAAACAAACTAAAAAAGAAGTTATTATAAGTAGTTCCGTTTTCTTATTTTTCATTATTGGTCTTATTTAAACAAAAGTCAAACTAATTTTTTAAAGTTCAGGTGAAATTAATTTTCCAAACTACTGAAGTAAATTTAGAGATTTTTTAATTGTTAAATCACTTTCATTCATCACAAAATAATATCCTTCGTTCTTCCACACAATTCTTGCAAATGAAGCTTTGATTTGTCTTTGAATCAACGATTTTGAATAATTTAGTTGCGATATATTCTTCTTAAGTCCCTTTTTTTCGGCAAAAGCTGCTAATAAATTCAACATTTCTAAATCAACAGTAAACTTAGAATTAAAATGGCTCGGAGATGTATAACCAGAAAATTCATTTTTGCGGCTTTCGTAATAGTTTATTGCAAACTGATTGATGGCTCCAGAAATAAACAATTCTGTTAAATAATTGCTTCTGTTGGTTGTATCCAATCCAACAAAAATGTCTGGCATTATCCCTCCTCCTCCGTAAACAATTTTGCCTTTTGGAGTTTTAAACTTATCCTTTTCATTAAATTTAATACTGTCGGAATTTAATAACTCTCCGTGTTTAAATCGGTCCCACTCTTCTTCGGCATACTCTTTTTGGTGACCTAAAACATAAGGCTTTTGAATGCTTCTTCCGGTAGGTGTATAATACCTGGCAATGGTGAGTCTAACTGCTGATCCATCAGGAAAATCTGATTGCTCCTGAACTAAACCTTTTCCAAAAGAACGACGTCCAACAATGGTTGCTCTATCGTTATCTTGAAGTGCTCCGGCCAATATTTCACTTGCAGAAGCAGAGCCTTCATCAATTAAAACAACCAATGGTTCTTTTTCCCAACTGCCACCTGATGTAGAAAACACTTCTTCTTTTGGCCTTGATTTCCCCTTGGTGAAAACAATAAGTTTGTTGGCAGGCAAAAATTCATCGGTTAATTCAGTTGCTATGTTTAATAAACCTCCCGGATTACCACGCAAATCCAACACAAGCTTTTTCATTCCATTTTTCTTTAACTTTTCCAAAGCACCCATAAACTCATCGTAAGTTGTTTGAGCAAATCTGCTGATTTTAATATAGCCTAATTCATCATTTACCATATAAGAAACATCAACACTATATATAGGAATTTTGCCTCTTGTAATTGTAAATTTTAAAACATTTTTTGAACCTCTTCTTAATATTCCAACATTAACTTTTGTACCACCAATTCCCCGTAGTTTTTTAATTACGTCGTTGTTTGTGATTTTAATTCCTGCTACGTTTTTGCCATCTACAGAAATTATTCTGTCGCCAGAACGTATTCCTAAGGCTTCTGAAGGGCCACCAGACAAAGCAGAAACAACATAAATAGTATCATCTAAAATATTAAACTCAATTCCTATTCCATCAAAATTGCCTTGTAATGGTTCGTTCATTTCTGCTAATTCACTAGCAGGTATGTATGCAGAATGAGGATCTAAGCTAGATAGTAGCGATTCAATAGCAGAGTCAACTAACCTTTCATTGTTTATAGTATCTACATACTCTCTTTGAATATAATTGAGCAGCTGAGTAATTTTATCTGATTTGGAAGAAGAGGCTTTACCTTGCGGTGAGTTTCCATTGAATCTTGACGACAAATAAATGCCAAAAATAATTCCAACTACAAGAATTAAAGAAAACCAAAAAGGCAGAAAAGCATTTTTCTTTTTATTATCAGTGTGCGAAGTATCTTCGATCATTTTTCTTTTGTTGAATATTTAAAGGCTTGAGCATCTACTCCAAATTTTTGGAGAAAATCTACTCCTTCGTCGTTTTTTAATCCTTTGAATTCTGCATAAGAATTTAAATAGTACACTTTTTTTATTCCTACCGAATAAATTACTCTAGCACAAGCAATACATGGGGAAAGCGTTACATAAAGCGTTGCATTTTCTAAAGAAATATTGTTTCGGTGTGCATAAAGTATTGCATTTTGTTCGGCATGCAAAGCTAATGAGCAAGAACCTTTACTGTCTCTAGGGCATCCCTCATCGGGCCATTGTTCGTCGCAATTATGTGTGCCTGCCGGTGGGCCGTTGTAGCCTAATGATACTATCCTTGTGTCTTTTGTTAAAACTGCACCTACTTGTGCTTTCACACAATGAGATCTGCTGGAGAGGCTTGCTGCCAATTCCATATAAATATCATCAAAACTTGGTTTTTTTTTCACTGTACTATTTTATTCTTTTACTACTACTTGCAAGGTGTGCCTGCTTCTCTGTTCTAAAATTTTTTCTTTGTTTTTGAGTACGCTAATTTCTGTTTCTTCGTTAAAATATCTAATTGTAATCAACTGCAATTTTTCGTTGAACAAAACTTTGTAATTATTTTTTAAAAGTGGGATAACCTCCTGAATTTTATTTTCATCGTTATTTATGCAAACAGAAAAACTTATTGCGGAGTTTTGCATTAAGTTTATTTTTACTTGTTTCTGAGAAAAAACTTTGAAAATTTCGCTCAAATTATCTTCAATTATAAAGGAAAAGTCTTTGGGGAAAATACTCATTACCACCTGATTTCTTTTTACAATGTAACTTGGTTTATGTTCGGTGGTGTTGCTGCCGTCAATAAGTGTTCCTTCTAAATTAGGGTTTAAAAATGACTTTACTTTTAATGCAATATTTTTGTTTTGAAGTGGTTTTATTGTTTTTGGATGAATAACTGTTGCTCCATAGTAGGCAAGCTCTATTGTATCCTGGTAACTGAGGTGGTTGAGCACAAAAGTATTTGAAAAATATTTAGGGTCGGCATTTAATACTCCCGGAACATCTTTCCAAATTAATACTTCTTTTGCATCTAAACAATATGCTAAAATAGCTGCTGAATAGTCGCTTCCTTCTCTGCCGAGTGTTGTTGTAAAGTTTTCGCTAGTTCCACCAATGAAACCTTGGGTAAGAATTAATTGATGAGAATTTTTCGTAAAATATTCTTTTGTGCAACTTAAAGTACTGTCCCAATCTACTTTGCCTTCTCTGTATGTATTATCGGTTTTTATTAAATCTCTTGCATCTACCCAATTACAATTTAGGCCAGTATTATTTAAAAATGCCGCAATAATTTTTGTTGAGAGAATTTCTCCTAGGCAAACAATTTGGTCATATACAAATGAAAAGTCCATGCCGGGTTCTTCTTCTAAAATCCATTCTAATTCTACAAATACATTGTGAAGTTCTTCAAAGAATTTATCATTGTTTGAGAATAAATTTTTACAAATAGAAAAATGATATTCTTTTAGTTGATTTAGTTGATTACTTGTGTGAACCTTATTGAAATAATTTTTTGCAATTTCCTCAAGAAGATTTGTTGTTTTGCCCATGGCAGAAACAACAACGCAAAGTCTATCTTTGGATGTGTTTGTATTTAAAATGGTTGCAACATTTTTTACTGATTCGGCATCTTTAACCGAAGCGCCACCAAATTTAAATACTCTCATTCCACAAAATATCTATTAATAAAAATTAAAATAATTTTATAAAAAGTTCTGGCGCTAAACCAAGTGCAACTAAAATAATTAACAAAAATGCAATTGTTGGTTTATGGTACTCTTTTACAACAACACTTGGTAAATTTTCTTGCGGTTTAAAATACATTGCAATTATTACTTTCAAATAATAATATATACCAATTAATGATGCTAATACAGCAAACATTACTAACCAAATTTTGCCTTGATGTATAGCAGAAAGGAACAAATAATATTTACCAAAAAATCCTGCCATTGGCGGTATTCCGGCAAGCGATAACAAGGATATAGTCATTGCGAAGGCCAAAAAAGGATTTCTTTTACCCAAGCCATTAAATGCTTCAATAGAATCGCTTTCTGTGGAGTTTGCAACATTGTACAAAATACCAAAAGAAATTAAACTGCCAATGGAATAAGCTAATGTGTAATAAAATATAGTATTGCCTGAGGAGCTATCGTTGCCAGAAGTTAAGTTTATACTTGCAATACCAATTAGCAAATATCCTGCATGAGCAATGGCAGAATAGGCCAACATACGCTTGAGGTTTGTTTGAATAATGGCTCCTATATTGCCAATAAGCAAAGTTGCCACACTCATTGCAATTACCATTTTTATCCATACATCTCCTACTCCTGCAAAGCAAGAATTAAATAATCTGTAAAATGCTGCAAATGCTGCAGTTTTAACAATTGTAGACATAAATGCTGTTACCATAGTTGGTGCACCGGTATATACATCGGGCGCCCAAAATTGAAAAGGAAAAGCAGAAACTTTAAAGGAGAGACCAATTAATATAAATAAGATTCCTGTGTAGAACATCATGGGATAATTTCCACGTTCAGCCACAACATAATCAGCAATTGTATGTAAATGAAATGCACCGGTAACACCATATATTAATGCAATTCCGTATAGCAAAAAGCCAGTTGCAAAAGCTCCCATCAAAAAATATTTAAGAGCCGATTCATTTGAATTTAAACTATTTTTTTTGCTTCCAGCCATTATATACATTGGTATAGAAAGCGTTTCTATACCTAAAAACAGCATTACTAAATTACCGTAACACACCATCATCATGGCGCCAACAGATGCAAAAAGTATTAACGATAGGTGATCCGTTAAATGGGTTTCATGTGTTAAAAAGTCCTTGGCTAAGATTAACCAAAAGAAAACAATAGAACAAAGCAAAATGGTAAATGCAATGGCAATATTGTCAAAAACCATCATATTGTTATAAAAATGATGAGCTGGAGCGCCCCAATCTTTGATAGCAAAGCCAATGCAAGCCAATAGTCCTAATAGTATTATTGGGTATAGCCATTTTTTAAAATTTATAATCTCCGAGAATAAAGTAAGGGCACCTAAACCCGATAATATGATAATTGATTTCATTACTAGCGGACAGTTAAAATTGTTTTTTGCTGAATAACATTGATTAGATTTTCTACGGCAGGCTCAGTTGCTGATAAAATAGGTTGAGGATAAACACCCAATACAATTACCAAAACAACCATTGGAATAAGAATTAGTTTTTCGGAAGAACTTAGTTCAGGAAATGAATTTGTTTTTACACTATTTTCTCCTAGCATACTTAATTGGTAACTTCTTAACATATAAATAGCTCCCAAAATTATTGTTAAGCCTGCTATTGCTGCATATATTGAATTGTATTGATACAATCCGTTTAGCAATAAAAACTCCCCAACAAATCCGTTTGTAAGGGGCAATGCCACAGAACCCAGCATGATTATCATAAATACTGTAGCAAATTGGGGGGCAACACTTCTAATTCCTCCTAATTCATTTAAGTTCCTTGTTTTTGTTCTGGTTTCTATAAGATCAATTATATAGAACAATGCAAAAACACTAATGCCATGGCTAAGCATTTGCATTAATGCTCCCTGAAATCCTTGAACATTTATTGCAAACATTCCTGCACCAATTAAACCAACATGTGAGATAGAAGAATACGCAACAAGTCTTTTAAAATCTGTTTGTTTTATAGCAATAATTCCAGCATAAACAATACCGATAATACACAGAACCATTGCAAAATCGCCCCATTGAGCAACACCTAATGGCGCTATTGGAAGAAGCCACCTTAGCACTCCATAAGTTCCCATTTTTAGCATAATTGCAGATAGTAACATTGTTCCTTGAGCAGGTGCAACAGTATAGGTATCGGGTTGCCAAGTGTGAAAAGGAAAGACTGGCATTTTAATAGCAAAAGCCATAAATACTAACCAAAAAACCCAAACCTGAAGGCTAGAAGGCATTTGCTTGGCCGCTAAAATCATCTGATTCCAATCAAAGCTGTGAGAGCCAGGTGTGTGCAAGTAAACAACAATAAAACCAATTAGCATCAAGAGCGATCCCAAAATAGTATAAATAAAAAACTTAAGGGTAATTTTTTGTCGGTTTTCGCCTCCCCAAATTAAACAAATAAAATATATTGGAAGCAAAGCTAATTCCCAAAAAATATAAAATAAAAATCCGTCAAATGCGGTAAAAACCCCCATTAATGCACCTTGCATCAAAAATATTAGTCCGTAAAAAGCACTTTGGTTTTCGATGTTTTTATTTGCAGAACTAAGAATAATAAATGGAGTTATTAAACCTGTTAGCAACACCAAAATTAAACTTATTCCATCAATTCCAACTTTAAACTTAATTCCTAAGGATGGAATCCATGAAAATTCTAAAGGAAATTGAACTTCAGCATTTTTTTGGAAAGTAAAAAAGGCTACTAAACAAATTAATAATTCAAGAATTGAAGCCCCAAAAGCCAGGTTTGACAGAGACTTCCCCTTGAAAACGAAGAAGAGAAAGGCGAGAAGAAATGGGAAGCAAATTATTAAAGCCGTGAGCATGTATTAATTAGATTAATTTTATAAAAAGCCAAAAGTCAGAAAATCTTATCAAAATGAAAAATAAAATATCAGTTAATAATAAATAAAATTATTGGGGACATAATAAAATATTAAAAGTTGAACCTAACACGATGTAAAATTTTGCAATAAAACAATTAAAAAAAGCCTCATGAATAATTTTCGTGAGGCTTATCCTATTAAATAAATAGACATTATTTTAGCTTCCGCATTGTTCGCAACCTTCTGGGTCGTCTAATGAACAAGTAATTTGCGCCATTGCTTTTTCTTGGTCAACTAAGAATGCAATCTCTGATTCTTCTGATTTGCTTTCCGGAAATGCCTCGTAAGATTGAATAACAGTTTCTATTGTTGTTACTCCGGTAAATAAGTCTTCTTGAGGGGAATTGTTGTTTGCCTGAGGCTCAAGAATTTTAATTTCATTTAGAGCTGTACTGTTTGGTTTTTCGGTATCTGTAGGTTTTTCTATGGATTCTTTTTCAACCGTAAACTTAATGGCATCAACAGCAGATTTTGCTCTTAGATAATACATTCCTGTTTTTAATCCCTTTTCCCATGCATAAAAATGCATTGAGGTAAGTTTTCCAAAATTAGGGTCTTGGATAAATAGATTCAACGATTGAGATTGGCAGATGTAAGCTCCTCTGTCTGCTGCCATGTCTATTATTGTTTTTTGTTTTATTTCCCAAACAGTTTTGTAAAGAGCTTTTATATTTTCTGGAATTTCATCAATGTTTTGAATGGAACCATTTGCACCTATAATTTTATTTTTCATTTTCTCGCTCCACAATCCTAGTTGTACCAAGTCTTTTAGTAAATATTTGTTTACAATTGCAAACTCTCCGCTTAGTGTTCCTCTTTTGTAAACGTTGCTTGTAAAAGGTTCAAAGCACTCGTTGTTACCTAAAATTTGTGAGGTAGAAGCTGTTGGCATTGGGGCTAACAATAGTGAGTTTCTTACTCCAAATTTTATCACTTCTTCTTTTAATACGTCCCATTCCCATCTGCTACTTGGAGTAACTCCCCACATATCAAACTGAAAAACACCTTTGGATACTGGCGATCCAGGAAATGTTTCGTATGCACCTTCAATTTTAGCTATATCTTTTGATGCTGTCATGGCAGCATAATAAAGTGTTTCAAAAATTTCTTGGTTTAATCTTTTTGCATCTTCCGATTCAAATGGCATTCTAAGTAAGCAAAATGCATCGGCCAAACCTTGCACTCCAATACCTATTGGGCGGTGTCTCATATTGGAATACCTGGCCTCGGCAACCGGATAATAGTTTTGGTCAATTACTTTATTTAAGTTTTTTGTTACTTGATATGTAATTTCAAATAATTTTTGATGATCAAATTTTCCATCCACAACAAATCTTGGAAGCGCTATAGATGCAAGGTTGCAAACAGCAACTTCGTCAGGAGATGTAAATTCTAAGATTTCTGTACAAAGATTAGAAGATTTTATTGTTCCTAAATTTTGCTGATTGCTTTTTCCATTGCAAGCATCTTTGTACAACATGTATGGGTTACCTGTTTCTATTTGAGATTCAAGAATAGCAAACCATAAATCTTGTGCTTTAATTTTCTTGCGGGCTTTCCCTTCGCTTTCGTATTTGGCATACAACTTTTCGAAAACTTCGCCGTGGCAATCTGCTAAGCCCGGTGCTTCATTTGGGCAAAACAAACTCCATTCTCCGTTATCTTTCACTCTTTTCATGAATAAATCGGGAATCCACATGGCCGTAAACAAATCTCTTGCTCTAAGTTCCTCTTTGCCATTGTTTTTTCTAAGCTCCAAAAATTCAAAAATATCGGCATGCCAAGGCTCTAAATAAATAGCGAAACTACCTTTTCTTTTACCTCCACCTTGGTCTACATATCTTGCTGTATCATTAAAAACGCGAAGCATTGGAATAATTCCATTTGAAGTTCCATTTGTTCCTCTAATGTACGAGCCTGTTGCCCTTACATTGTGCACTGAAAGACCAATTCCACCGGCACTTTGAGAAATTTTTGCAGTTTGTTTTAAAGTATCATAAATCCCTTCTATGCTATCGTCTTTCATGGTAAGTAAAAAACAAGAAGACATTTGAGGTTTTGGTGTTCCTGCATTAAACAAGGTGGGAGTAGCATGAGTAAACCATCTTTCACTCATCATATTGTATGAGGTGATGATATTTTCTATGTCGTCTTTATGAATTCCAACAGCAACTCTCATGAGCATGTGCTGAGGTCTTTCGGCTGTTTTACCGTTTAGCTTTAATAAATATGATCTTTCTAATGTTTTAAAACCAAAATAATCGTATCCAAAATCTCTATCATATATAATGGTTGAATCTAATAGCAAAGCATTTTTTGATATTATTTCAAAAACATCATCAGCAATTAATGGTGCCGGTTTTTGAGTTTTTGGATCAATGTAATTGTACAATGCCTCCATTGTTTTGCTAAATGATTTGTTGGTGCTTTTGTGCAGATTAGAAATTGCAATTCTGCTGGCAAGCAAAGCATAATCGGGATGTGTTGTTGTTAATGATGCTGCAATTTCGGCTGCAAGATTATCTAATTCCTGAGTTGTAACTCCTTCGTAGATCCCTTCTATTACCTTCATTGCCACTTGATAGGGATTCACCAGGTTTGCATCCAATCCATAACAAAGCTTTTGTATTCTGGCAGTGATTTTGTCAAACTTAATTGACTCTTTGTTACCGTCTCTTTTTACTACGTACATAATTTTTTTTATATATTTGGTTATACTATTTTCTCTATTTATTCCATTTTTACAGCGAATACTTCTCCCTTAAAGAAAAACAATCAAACGATAGTTTTACTTTTTTAGTGTAATACTAGATGTAACTTGTTGTGTTAAGGCAATTTTATCCTTTTGTGATATTTGCCTTTTGTGTGTGACAAATTTTTAAACAAAAATCCAACGAATCAAGAACTATTGATTAACAATATTCAATAGTTTTTAACATCGTACAAAAGACTTGATTTATCGGCAATTAAGGCAATTTCAACATTTTATTGTTCGTTTCTTTGTCGTAAAAAATGGATAAAAAAATTTGGTGTAATGGAATTATTTGGTTAAGGGAGAAAGAAGAAAAAATAGAATTGCAATTGTTGACATTTATTTTATAAATTTCGGAAATGTCGTCACTAGAAAAATTTTCTTTCAATGCTACTCGCAAAGCATTTCTGATGGTTGTTGGTATTGTTTTGTTTGGTGTATCTGGTTATATTTTTTTAGAAGATTATTCTATGTTAGAAGCCATTTACATGACCATTCTAACAATGAGTACAGTTGGATTTGCGGAAGTAAAACCTCTTTCTGATGCAGGAAGAGTTTTTACCATATTTCTTATTCTCTCCAGTTTATCTGTTTTTACTTATTTTTTAACCTTGATATCTAAATACATTTTAGATGGTGATTTTATTAACCAATATAGAAAATACAAAATGCAACAAAAAATTTCTACGCTTACCAATCATGTTATAATATGTGGCTTTGGAAGAAATGGCAAAGAAGCAGCTACTGTTCTTGCAAATAGCGGCGTTCCAGTAATTGTTATAGAAGAAAAATCTAATAAAACCGACTTACACGACTCCAAAATTATTGTTGTAGAAGGGGATGCAACCAAAGACGAACTTCTTATTCAATGTAATATTGCAAAAGCCAAATCATTAATTACAACCTTGCCCAATGACGCAGACAATGTTTATGTTGTTCTTGCCGCTAGGGAATTGAACTCTCAAATTAACATCATTTCAAGAGCCTCGAATGATGTATCGGTAAAAAAGCTAAAAACTGCTGGTGCCAATAATATTATAATGCCTGATAAATTGGGCGGTGCACAAATGGCAACATTGGTTTTAAGTCCCGACATAAAAGAGTTACTGGATATAATGTCTATTCAAAACAACGAAGAGTTTTCTATAAAAGAGTATATTGTTACAAGAGAATTAAATCTTGCTGAATTAAACATCAGAAGAAAAACAGGTTCTACCATTTTGGCCATCAAAAACAAAAAACAAGATTATATTTTAAATCCTATCCTAGATGCTCCGGTTTTTCCTGGAGAGAAGATTATTGCAATGGGAAATAACAAGCAATTGTTTGATTTAGGAGAGATGATAAAATAGTATTTTATATCTCAGAAAAAACAAAAAAGGCTGATTCCATATTTGAAATCAGCCTTTTTTTAAAAGAATTTAGATTTATCTATTTAGAATAAACTTCTTAGAAATAAGAGCTCCATCAATGTTTAAGTTACAGATATAAATACCATTGGATAGAGATTCAAACCTAGCAGTTTCTTTCATATCTGCACTAAACAAATACGTACCTGCATTAAGAATTCCTTGATTATAGCTGCCAATAAGTTTACCATACATGTTAAAAATCTCAATTTTAACTGGGGAATTATCATTGGAAACAGCATAATTCAAATTTATTTGAGAAGAAGTTGGGTTTGGATACAATTCAAAACTTGGAGATTCATTTATAGTAAGCGATTGTTCATCTTCCATTAATCTGCCTGTAGATGTATTTGTGAAAACCAACTGCATATTAGCACGAGAATAGCTTCTTGTTCCTGTTGCGGTTGCACAAATATTGCCTGAAGCATTGTCTTGTCTTTTATAAAGTGTTCTGTATGTTGAAGTAGTATTTGAATAAACCATGTTATCAGTTGTAAAAGTGCTATTGTTCCAGCAAATATCAATTAACAAATTACTTGTTCCATTGTAGTTGAATCTATTTGTAAAGGTGTGAGTATTTAATCCCACAACTGCAGTATAGTTTCCGCTAAATACCGTTTGAGAATTTGTTGGGCTTACAAAACTTCCTGTGCTTGCAAAACTTGTTAGAGTAGTGTAGCCAATTTTTATGCTCATGCTGTTCATTATTTGTCCACTTGCAGTAGCAACATTAAATGCCAGTGATTTTATAAATGAATTTGCAGAAGTATATCCTGCGCTGGCAAGTTCGGCAGCAGTTATTATGTATTGAACTCTATGATCCATAAAATAGGTACCGTAAGGAGCTGTTCCGGTTGTGGATGTGCCTGTTCCTAGTGTTACAGTGTTTGAAGTGCTTGTGGAACCTCCCGCAGTTGTGAAACTTGAAGCAGAAGTAAAAGCTCCTGTAATGCCACTGCACACTGCAGCAACCCTAAAGTCGTAGCTTGTGGCAGCACTAAGCGAGGATAATACTAAAGATGTGCTAGTGGAAGTGGTGCTTATCCAGGTAGATGAAGAACTTGCTTTGTAGTTAACTGAATAACTATTAGCGCCAGTTACAGAAGCCCAATTTAAGGTTGCTTGTGTGCTTGTAATAGCTGATGCAGATTGAGTTGTTGGTGTTCCGCAAGATACTGCAGACGGTGGCTGACAACCCAAAGAAGTTGTTAAGCCAACACGAGAACCACCTGTTGAAAACAATGCCATCATTCTAGATTTTTGACCGTTGGTGAAAGCATACATACAAGCATCGTTTGTATAATCCATATAATTCATAAACATATCACCTGCAGGGCCATTAGAACAGGTCACCCTAGGATAAGTTGGGCAGCCATAATTTGAAGTCTGTTGCGTAGGAGTATCAGAAACTAAATCGCTGCCACAAGAGGCATCTCCCCAAATATGACGAAGATTTAGCCAGTGACCAACTTCGTGAGTAGTGGTTCTTCCTAGTCCATAAGGAGCAGTTGCTGTTCCTGTGTTTCCAAAAGCAGTGTGGTTTACTACTACACCATCTGTACTAGCTGCACCACCCGGGAATTGAGCATAACCTAGAAGTCCTCCACCTAAATTACAAACCCAAAGATTTAAATATTTTGTTGCATCCCAAGCGTCGTCTCCGCCATTGGCAGTTCTTTTTACATTGTCGTTAGAAGAAAAAGAAGTAACGGTTGTGGACTTACGCACAATTCCATTAGTTGATAAACCTGCAGGAGTTCTTTGTGCTAAACAAAATTCTATCTGCACATCTGCTGTTATTCCGGAAAATGCAGCAGGAACCAATGAAGCATCGGCATTTAATTTTCTAAAATCATTGTTTAATATTGTTATTTGAGACAATATTTGTGCATCGCTAATATTCTGTGTTGCGTTGTTATATAAAACATGCACAACTACTGGGATAGTATACAATACACCTGGTGCTCTGGCAACATCTTCGTTTGAAACAATGCTCTGAGTGTGGCTCTCTATTAAAGCCATCCTTTGTTCTAAACCAACATCTTGTGCTTTTAGCTCCTCTAAATGTTGCATTGTGCCACAACCCCTATTAGGTTGAGCGTTTGCGTAGCTAAATAAAGCTATGGACAAACACAAAAAAAGTAATTTTTTCTTCATTTTTATAATTTAAATTTCAAACAATAATAAAAAATTAAAATTAAAAAAAATTAAATATTTAAATATTTTTTAAA
>CAIMMJ010000037.1 GCA_903842515.1 uncultured Bacteroidota bacterium
ACAGGGTTAAAAAGTTTTGATGATGCTAGATTAGATGTTAACTCCGATTATTTACCTAGTACACTTTCAAATAATAAAGGAAACAATAAATTTTATGGTTTACCATTTATTCTTGGTTTAATAGGTATTATTTATTTATTAAGAAAAGACAAAGCCACATCATTTGTAGTAGCTGCTCTATTTTTACTTACAGGTTTAGCTATTGTTGTTTATTTAAATCAATATCCTTACCAACCAAGAGAACGTGATTATGCTTATGCTGCTTCTTTTTATGCTTATGCAATTTGGATTGGATTTGGCATGTTGGCCATTTTTGATTTTCTATCAAAAAAAATAAATGGAAAAATTGCAGTTACAATCGCTTTTATTCTTTCTGTAGGCATTCCGGCATTAATGGCTTCAGAAGGCTGGGATGATCATAATCGTTCTAACAGAACCATGTCGAGAGATTTTGCAGTTAATTATTTAAATAGTTGTGCTAAAAATGCAATTCTATTCACCAATGGAGATAACGACACATTCCCACTTTGGTATGCACAAGAGGTAGAAGGTATAAGAACAGATGTGAGAGTTGTTAACTTAAGTTTATTACAAACAGATTGGTACATTAACCAAATGAGAAGAGCTGCTTATGAATCTGCTCCTGTACCATTTACACTTGATCCCAAAAAATACGTTCAAGGAACTAGAGATGTGATTTACTTTAATGATCAAGATTTAGGTTATGTTGATATTAAAGAGTTAATGAAATTTGTTGCTAGTGATGATCCTCAAAACAAATGGCAAATTCCTGGAAGAGAAAAAGCGCTTGATATTTTTCCAACTAAAAAAATTAGAGTAGCTGTTGATTCTGCAAAAGTGGTTAATAATGGCACCATTCCAAAAGATATGGCTGGCAGAGTTCTTAAGCAATTAAACTGGGAGATTCAGCGCAATTATGTTCTGAAAAATGATTTAATGATTATGGATTTACTTGCAGCAAATGATTGGAATCGTCCGGTTTATTTTGCAGTAACAACGGGTGCTGATGCCTATTTAAATTTAGATAAATATCTTCAGTTGGAAGGTTTAGCCTATCGTTTAGTTCCAATTGAATCATCTGAACGTGAAATGGCAAGTGGCGGCCCTAGAATTGCAGAAGACATTATGTATGATAACATTATGAAATTTCAGTTTGGTGGCATGAAAAACAAAGGGGTGTATTTAGATGAAAATTGTTTACGTATGGCATCTAATATGAGAATACAAATTGCTCAGCTTGCATCTGCTTTAATTGAAAAAGGCAAAAAAAGTAAGGCAATAAAAGTGTTGGACAAAGCACAAGAAGAGATGCCTGAATTCAATGTTCCTTTAGACGCTACTATGTATTCCATTTGTGTTGCCTACTATCAAGGCGGAGCAAAAGATAAAGGAAATCAATTAGCAAATCGTCTTTTCGATATTTTCGAAAAAGATCAGCAATTTTATAATAAAATGAAGGTTGAACAAAAAAGCTTTTACAGCAGAGAAATGCGACAAACAGCTGATTTACTAAACCGATTAATTTCTTTAACTGCTG
>CAIMMJ010000038.1 GCA_903842515.1 uncultured Bacteroidota bacterium
CTGTTTTAAATGCAGCATATGAAGAAAATGAAATGAGAAATGTAGTAAAAAAACAACAGGAAAAAATGGCAATTACCAATCAAAGAATGAACTCATTAAACAAAGCATTTATGAGCGGTACCTTTGCATTATCTGCTTTATCAGGTGTAGCCTCTATGGCTGGTGGAAACTTAGGTAAGTTTTCTCAAGTACTATTTAACATAACTGGACCACTTTTTGCTTTATCATCTATACTTCAACTACTAACTGGAAGTAAAATAATTTCACTTATTTCAAAATTTAAACTTGGTTTTGGTTTAGCAACCGTTGCTTTAAGTGCTTTTTTTATTGCAACTAAATTAATAAACAACGCAAGAGAAAAAGAGCGAATGGCTATTGAAGGTTTAGCAAATGCAATAACAACTACAAAAACAAAACTTGAAACACTTGGAGGATTTTTTGGTGTTACTCCTACATCAAGGGCTGGAACTGGTGCTGTTCTTTCTAACATACAAGCAAAACCAAATGAGAGATCACAGATTCAAGGATTAAAGAAAACAGAAGATTTCCAAAAAACCTTTGAAAAAGATATTAAGGCTTTATCTCAAGCAACAAATCAAGAAGCCTTGTTAGCACTACAAACATTAGCCTTAGATTTGCGTGGGCAGGGGTTTGCAAAAGCACAAGTAGATATAATTATAAAAGCATTATTAGAAGAGGCTAAAAAATCTAAACTTATTTTAGAATTTGCACAATTAGATTTATCAAAAGAAGAAGGAAGAGCAGGGGCAATAGCCTTAGCACAAGATATTACAAAAAACTTTAATCAAGAATTTGAAAAAGGAGTTAAAAAAACAAGAGCAGTAATTTCTACTAGAGGTGGAACAACTATTCTTGGTCCAGAACAACTTAAACTAACAAATGAGCAACAAAAACAATTAAAATTAAGTTCTCAAGAGTTAAGCAATGTTCTTGCTGGAGTTAGTGGACAATTTAAAGCAGGATCAATGAAAGGTTCTGAATATACAGATGTAATTTTAAAAATTCTTAAACCAACAGAAGATATTGCATATGCAAACTTATTGTTACAAAAAACCTTAATTGCTATAAATCCAGAATACGCTAAGGCTACCGCTGGAGTAAAAGATTATGAAACAAGATTATTACTACTTCGGGCTGCAATTCTTGGAGTTACTCTTGCAGAAGAGTTAGTGTTAACTACAATAAATGGTAGTGTATACGAGCAAGAATCAGCAAGAGCCAAAATAAGAAAAATGCTTGAACAAACAGAAAAAGATATAGATAATCAAAATAAAGTTACTGCCGCTGCAACTCAAACTGGTAAAGGAGAACTAAAAGGATTAGCAGCAAAAATTAAGGCACTTAAAGATCAGACTGCAGCATTTACACTTTTGGTCAGTAAGCAAGTTGACTTTAAAACCGCATTAGAATTAACTAATGATGCTGAAATTGTAGCAGAAATTCTTGCAACTAAAAATCTTAAAACAACAAAACAAAGAACAGATGCACTTAATGAATATCTTAAATTAATTAAAGAATTTAAAATACAAAGTAAGATAAATGAAGAGACCGTTGCTGATCCACGAGATGTAGGAATTGCACGTTTAGATAATTTACAAAAATTTATAGCCTTGAATGAGACTCTTATTGATTTACGCACTGCCCCTCAAATTAAAGCATTTAATGATGAAATAGAAAAACAAGAAGGACTTTTGCAGGGTGTAAATGATCAAATTCAAAAAATTACACAAAATCAAATTGAACCAATACAAAAGGTAATTGAAGGAAATAATTATGTCCTTCAACAAATAGCATTACAAGAAGACGCAATTAATGAAAAATATAATAAACAAATAGAAGCGCTTGATAAAATTGAAAAAGCCAATCAAAATATTGCAAACATTCAAAAACAAAG
>CAIMMJ010000039.1 GCA_903842515.1 uncultured Bacteroidota bacterium
ATGATGAAAAAGGAGATTTCCTTATCAAAATTAAAAAAGAAGGAATGATTCACGAAGTGGTTTATGCCACTAATCCTTTTGATGTTGTTGGTTGGGACGGTTATAATTACCCTTGGGCGTTTAATATTAAAAACTTTGAACCAATTACAGGCAGAGTTCATCAGCCACCGCCGGTTCATCAAACTTTTGAAGCACATAATTTTGTTATTTGTTCTTTCTGTCCGAGGCTATACGACTATCATCCAAATTCAATTCCTGCGCCCTACAACCATTCAAATATAGATTCTGATGAATTGTTGTATTACGTTGACGGTGATTTTATGAGTAGAAATGACATTGAACAAGGGCAAATAACAATGCATCCTGCAGGAATTCCGCATGGGCCTCACCCCGGAGCTTATGAAAGAAGCATTGGAAAAACAAAAACAGATGAGCTTGCAGTAATGGTAGACACATTTAAACCTTTAATGATTACTGAGGAGGCAATGAAATTAGATGATGGCAAATATTTTAAATCTTGGCTCGAATAATAAATTTCAAAATAAAGAGTTTATTTAGTTTTTTAAAGGTGAACTCTTTTTATTATGAGTAGCAACAAGGCATTAAATATTCTTCATTTTCCAATTTGGTATCCAAATAAAAAAAGCCTTTCGCAAGGGATTTTTATTCAACGACACATTAATGCAATTTCTTTGATGCATAAGTGTTGTGTATTGTTTGTTACCTCAAATACTGCGAATAAAAATGAAATTGAAGTAAACCGTATAAATGAAAATTTTTCTGAAGTATTAGTCTATTTTAAGAAACCATTTTCGGGCTTATTAAACTTCATGAATTTCTTTTTTTTAGTAAATGCCTATTTTATTGGAGTAAAAAAAGCTAAATCAGTTCTTCCCAAAGTTGATGTATTTCATCACCATATTTTTGACAAAAAAATTGTTATTTCTTTTTTACTTTCAAAAATCAATAAAAAGAAATTTGTTTTTTCTGAGCAATGGTCAGGATATTACCCGCAAGATGGCAGGTTTAGTGGTAACCTAAACAAACTGATTTCAAAAATTTGTATTTCTGGTTCTAATGCTATAACAACCGTTTCTCAGAGTCTTGCCAATGCTATGCAAAAACATTTGATAAAAGGAGATTTTACGGTAATTCCAAATGTGGTGAATGTAAAAGAATTTTATCCACTAGATACAAAAAACAAGGTTGAAAGAAAATTAAATGCATTGCATGTTTCTGCAATAAACGACAAAGAAAAAAATATTTCTGGCATGCTTAGAGCTGTAAAAAATGTTGTTGAAAAATTTCCTAATTTTAAATTAAACATAATTGGTGATCACTCCGAAAGAATCAAATTAGAAAATTATTCAAAAGAGTTAGGACTAGAAAGCAATGTTTTTTTTTTAGGATATGTGCCTTCTAATCAATTATTGTCTTATTACCACAAAGCAGATTTCTTTTTGTTATTTAGTTATTTTGAGACTTTTTCTTGTGTGCTTGCAGAAGCATTATGTTCAGGCATACCTGTTATTGCAACAAATGCCGGAGGTATTCCCGAATTTGTTAATTCAAAAAATGGAATTTTAGTGGAGCCTGCAAATGAACTAGAACTGCAAAATGCACTTGTTTCTATGATTCAAAATAGGAGAGATTACTCTCCACAAGAATTAAGCAACAGTGTAATTAATTACGTAAGTCCTGAATCCGTGGCAGAAAAATTTAATTTTGTTTACTCCAAAATTTTAAATGATTAAAAAAACTATACAATTATTTTTTTCTAAGGTTATAGTTGCAGTACTAAATTTTTTATTGCTCCTTTATTCTGCAAGACTATTGGGCGCAGAATCTAGAGGTATAATAAATTTGCTTGTAGTGAATTTGTCAATAATTGTTTTGTTTTCTGAGATATTTAGTGGGCCGGTTTTAGTGTATTTTTCTACAAGAATAAACAATCAAAAATTAAAACTAATTGCAGCTACATGGAATTTTGTTTCCAGTTTATTGGTCGTATCAATACTCAAGTATTTTAAGCTTGGAAAGGATGAATTTTATTTTGAACTTTTAATTGTTTCAATACTTTATGGCAACCTAAATATTTATCAGCTAATATTTACAGGACTCGAGAAAATAAATACATTAAATTTTGTGCTAGTTTTAAATTCTGCATTACAGCTTATTTTATTCTTTATAACATCGGCATTAGTGCCTAAAATTGATGTTCACGTTTATTTTGTTTCATGGATTTTGGCATTAGGAATAAGTAATTTGGTAGCATTGTCAATTTCTAAAAATGAAAAAATAACCTCAGAAGAAATTTCTTATCTAGAATTTATAAAAGATATTTTCAAAAAGAGCAAATGGATTTTTTTAGCAAACTTATTGCACTTGCTTGCGGTACGAATAATTTATTTTTTTATAGAAAGCAGTTATGGCAATACAACTTTAGGTATAGTAGGTACAGGTGTTAGTTTGTCTGAAAGTTTACTGTTAATTTCAAGCAGTATATCAACCGTATTGTATTCAAGAATTTCAAATATAAATGTTGTTGATAAACCAAACGAATTGCACCTGTGCAATGCAGGATTTTGGATTAGTTTTTTGGGTTGGATATTTTTAATTGTGGTGCCCGAGGGTTTCTGGAGTTTGTTGATTGGCAAAGATTTTTATGGTATAAAAATGATTTTTATATTGTATGGACCATCAGTATTAATAATGGTTTTGTCCACCATTCTTTCTAATTTTTATTCAGGAAATGGTAATTATAAAACACCTGCAATTGGTAGTGCTTTTGGTTTGTTTTTTGCCACCGTATTATCTATTTTGCTCATAAAAAAATACGGTATTATTGG
>CAIMMJ010000040.1 GCA_903842515.1 uncultured Bacteroidota bacterium
AAATAGAAGATTATTACCTAAATCCTAACTTTTACAAAAACCGGAAACATGGCTTGTCGGCTATAATGAGAATAAAAAATGATGAAAAGTGGATTTTTTATGCCATTGTCTCTATATTAGATTATGTGGATGAAATAATTGTTGTTTTGCAGAATTGCACAGATAATACAGAGGAAATAGTAAGAGGAATTAAATCCGATAAAATTAAAATTTATTATTACCCTTATGATAGTTTTCCCTCCAGCGAGAATCACATTAATTATCTAAAAAATTCAGTCTTTAACAGAGCTTATTACTATAATTTTGCCTTGTCGCTTTCATCCTATAGTTATGCTTGGAAATGGGACGGAGATCATGCTGCTTTTGAGGACAGGGTAAAAGAAATAAGAGAAATTGTAGACTCTAATCAATATGATATAATTCATTATAAGGGTTATGATATTTACGGTGAAGATTTAAAATTTTTATGCAAAGAAGAGTTTTGTGCAAACGAACCGTCTATTTTCAAGGTGAATAAAAAAACATTTTATTTCAGTTCAAAAATTTACGAAGAGTTTTCCTATCCACTAAATATAGGTTTAAAAAAATTAAAAATATACAACTACGAAAAGCCCCTTTTCATACATTTTAAATATGCCAAAGGAAATGAAAATGTGGGCAGAGGATGGACTAAAAAATGGAAGGAAGAAACTCATTTTACTGAATTAGTGAGCCAAAAAAGCAAAGGCAAGCCCTATACAGATGTGTATCCCAAAGTTGTAAATGATTATTATTTCAAAAATAAGATTGTTTAAGTTGTTTTTTCTTCACCAGTAGTATTCTTTATTTTAATTCTAATTGTTGCTTGCATATAGTACCCTTAGTAAGCCGCGGTAAGCGCTAAGATGACGGGCTAGAAAGTGTGTTAGGGCTCCGCCGCGGCGGAGTGCAATAGAACTAAAATATATATTTTTGATTTATGTCAGAGAAATACAAAACATCTGAAAATGGACTTTATTTTGTAAGTTTTAGTGTTGTAGGTTGGTTACGAATGTAAAAAAGCAGGTATTCCCGAACCAATTTTTCTCTTCTTGTTGGTGTTTTTACCAACAAACCCCTGTTTGGCAAAGTCTCTATGCATTGTCTCCGCTGCCCCTTAGCCCCCGCTAACGCAAGGCTCCTGCCTTGTGGTTACAACAATTAAAACAAAAAGACCCAATTAGGTTCTAAGCCTCAGCCATGAAATAGGGCAGGGTAATAGTACTAAAAAGTTTATAACCTTCGCCCATCTAAAATACGTTAGCAAAAATTCCTCTGCTACTTCAAGCGTCTCGCTTATGGCAAATAAAAATTTCAGGCCATTGCTTTGTGTTTAAGGAGACTCCTGTAGCCCTCCAGTTGATGTTTCTGGCTTTTTAATTTAGCCTTTACTCGTGTTATAAATTAAGCAATGTATTAAATTCATTTCAACTAAATATATACCGTTGTGCTTACCTATCTTTTTTATTTTTTGTATGTTTGATAAAAAATAACACATCAACACTTTACAAGCCAATAATAAACTTAACTAAAATTATCGTTAACAAATGACTGGTTCGTAAATATTTAAGTTAGCGGTCATTGAACCTCAGACAAAAAAGATAATACTCTAAAAAAAATGAAAAATATTTTTATACTGTTATTATTGACTTTAACGACAACTTTAACTTTTGGACAAACCAAAATAAATTACAAAATATTTTATTCGGACAATCTTCAAAATGAAGGATTAAAAATACAAGTTTTATTTTCTTCAAAAAAAGCATCTGACTCTACATATTTTCGATATTCCAACGAAGTTTGGGGAGAAACCAATCTTACAAACTGTTTGATATTGATTGAAAAAGAAAATCCTAAGTACACATTTAAAATTCTAGCTGATAGCAATAGAATTGTTGTTTATCACCCACATGAGAAAAATATTAGCTTCTCATATCACATTATACAAGACATAAAAGAAGAAAATCATAAAGCAAGATACAGACCGCAGTTAAGAATAAATTATTTTAATATTTTAGGACAAAGTTTGTTCGTTGTTCCTGAAGAAATGATTGAACCTCACATTGAAGATCCTGAAATTATTGCAGATATTGAATGGGTTAATTTTCCTAAAAATTTCATTATACATAACACATTCGGATCGCAACAGTTAAGTCAAAAGTTAAAAGTAAACCTCTGGAGTGAATTTTATAATTCACTATTTGTTGGTGGGGATTACAGAATTAAATCATTCAATTATTTGAATAATCCTGTTTATTTTGCAATAAGAGGCAATTGGATGGGAGAATATACAGATGAACATCTTTTTGAAGCATTAAAAAAGACAATTTCAACCCAAAGAGAGTTTTGGCAAGATAATAATTTTGACTATTATACAGTTATCATTACACCAACCATAACGCAAACAGACAGTCTTTATAAAGGTCAAAGCATTAGAGGGTCAAGTGTAGCCAACGGATTTTTAATCCAATCTACAAACAATCCTTTTAATAGTTTTTTAGATATATCATACATCTTCAATCATGAAATGATGCATGATTGGATTGGAGGGAAAATTTTAATGAAAAATGGAGACTTAAATAAATGGTTTAGCGAAGGGTTTACCGATTATTACACATATAAAAATAGGTTACGCAACAATGATATTTCTTTAAAGGAATGGCTTGATAATTTCAACCTAGATGTACTAAAAGCACATTGGGAAAATCCCGAAAGAAATAAACCAAATTATATAATTCAAGATGAATATTGGACAAACCGGAATATTGAAAAAATACCATACCTGAGAGGCGCTATTTTTGCTTTTTGGTTAGACAATCAAATTTTAAAGAAAAATAATTACACAAAATCTTTAGACGACATAATGAGAGATGTTTTAAAAACTTGTACAACTGAAAATAAACAGTTTACCGATGAGCTATTTTTAGAAATTGCACAAAAATATCTTGACAAAGACGTAACTTACTTTTTTCAAAAACATATAATTATTGGAGTAGATTTTGAAATTAAAAATGAAGATTTAATTGACGAATTTAAAATTGAATATATTGACAAAGTCCCTAAAATAATAGTCGAAAAAGAAATGAAGAATAAATACATTTTGAAATGAAAAACAACGAACCGCATAACAGCACATTTTCAATAGGCGGGTTAGCCGCGGCGAATCGTCTCCGCTTGACAGTTTTGTGGTAGCCGAAAGTTCAGTGCTCCTTCGCCACGGCGAATCACGTTCTCTAGTGGCAGAAAGTTTTTGTCTCCGATCCGCCGAGGCGGAAGCCAACTTCTTGTAGCTTCAAAACATCAGCTGCGACCTATTTACAAGAAAAAAGAAGACTACTTGACTTTTAATATTTAAATATAGCAGAAGATTTTTATTAATTTTGAAAACTGACAGATATTAACATGAAATTATTCAACTTAATAAAATCAAATAATTGGCTTAGCGTTGAGTTAACCCTTCTAGGACTTTATCCTGACCAAGAGGAGATGCTTGCCGAATACAGAAAAGTTTTTGAAAAATTACAAATTACTAATCCGGCAGAATATGACGACATAGAAATTATATTGACTGAATATGATTGCGACCCAAATATTGAGAACGAAAAAGAAACATACGTTGATGTTTCAGGACAAAAGAAGATTCCAGACCCAGACTCAATTACAAATGGATACGCTATAGAGTTTTTGGAGTGGGACAAATGGCTAGGTATGGAATTAGCGTTAGAGACACTTAAAAATTTTTCAGAATTGGAAATAATAGCACATTGTCTATTCGAAATGACGTTTATTGACTATAAAGAAGATGCGATTCAAAAGCAGTTCAAATCAATTAGTGACACAGTAGAAGAATACAAAAAACTAACAGACGAAGAGAAAAATCAACAAACCATATCTTATGAGGACTTAAAAAAACAACTTGATGAAAAGAAAGGCAGCAACTAACAGCATTCAAGCGATAGCCGCTTGTTCAGTGCTAATTTGGAAGTTCGTATTTCTTTTATAAATTTAGCTTCGCTGCTACTTCGTGGTGTAATTGGTTTGCAATTCAGTGCTTCGGTATCGCGGCCATCGCTTGAATGCAAATCGTTATAGGCAAGTTTAAAAGCAAACTATCGACAATTTTTACATCTAATGAAATAATTTGTAATACTTAATAATCAAAAAATGAAAACAACACTAACTGCATTTCTTTTGTCGATAAGCCTATGTACTTTTTCTCAAACATCTTCCATTGGAATTCCTGACAGTGCTACTAATATTACTGTTCCAAATGGACTTGTTTCTTATGTAATTACAAATCCCCTAGGATACACAGGTAGTGGATTTGCAAATTCTCCAGTGGCAGTATTGATAAATCCAAACAATGTTTCTAATCAACTTTATTTTTACGATCTAGATCTTAACATTCCTGTGGGCGCTACTATCACAGGTGTGGAAGTGAACCATAAACACGGAGGTTGTAACGCTGGGTCTTACACCATTGACTCTCTGTATTTAGCCTACAATGGAAACATCATTAGTAGTGCAAAACGAGATTCAGCTTCGGCAT
>CAIMMJ010000041.1 GCA_903842515.1 uncultured Bacteroidota bacterium
AACGATTACCGTTATTTTCCTGAGCCTGATTTGCAACCCATTTTGGTGGAGGAATCCTACATAAATGAAATAAAGAAAAATCTACCGCCACTGCCTCAACAGTTAGCAAAAAAATACATTCACCAATTAGGTCTTTCTGCTTACGATGCCAATGTAATAACAGAAAACAAAGCTATGGCCTTGTATTTTGAAGAATTATTAAATCATACTAAGAATTCAAAAGCAGCCGCAAATTGGTTAATGGGCCAAATAAAATCGGTTTTAAACGAAGAAGCAATAGAAATTGAGAATTTTAAAATTAAAGCAACATCAATTGCGGAGTTAATTAACTTTATAGATACAGGTAAAATTAGCCACAATATTGCGGCACAAAAGATATTTCCCGAAATGCTTAAAAATCCTGATTTAAAGCCTCAAGAGATTGCAGAGAAAAATGCTTGGGTGGTAGATAACAATCAAGATAATCTTATTGAATTTATAAACGAAGCAATTGCTAAGTATCCAGAAAAAGTTGCGGAGTATAAATCAGGAAAAAAAGGATTGTTAGGATTATTTATGGGAGAAGTTATGAAATTGTCCAAAGGGCAGGCTGATCCAAAAATTACAACAGGTTTGCTTACAGAGATGTTAGAAAAAGAATAGGTTTAGGGAATTTTGTTAAATTTGTTTAGCCAAATTTTAACACTATGAAAACATTAAAATTCACCGGAATAGTTTTTACTGCAATTGCGCTAGTATTTATTCTAATAGGGTTTATTGCTCCCAAAGATTTTTCTATGGAAAGAAGTATTATTATTAATTCATCTCCAGAAGAGGTATATCAAAATATGTGCGATTTAAGAAAGTTTCACGATTGGTCTCCCTGGTCTAAACTTGATCCAAATTCAAGAGTAAGTTACCAAGGAGAAGCTAATACCGTGGGTCATATTTATAAATGGGAAGGGAATAAGCAAGTGGGAAAAGGAGAAATGTCAATTTCAAAGATTGAGAATGGTACTACTATTTATTATCATTTAAATTTTATTGAACCATTTGCGAGCCAAGCCGATGGATTGCTTAAAGCTGAAAATTCAAATGGTGCAACAAAAGCTACATGGACCTTTACCACAAAATTTGGATTTATTGAAAGTGTATTTATGATGTTTATGAACATGGAAAAAATGCTTGGCTCTGATTTTGAAAATGGATTGAAAAATCTTAAACAAATTTCTGAAAAGTAAAAAAGTATTTTGCTATTAATGTTAAGTTTTTTTAAAATTATTAGCTAAAGGTAAACTAATACGGATTTCAGTTCCTTCCATTTCTTGACTTTTTATACTTATTTCTCCCCCATGAATTTCAATAATTTTTGCTACAATATATAAACCAAGACCATTTGATTTTTCTCCACGAACCCCTTTTCTAGAGGCTTTGGAAAATTTATCAAATACAATCTTAAGGTTTTCTTCACTAATTCCAACCCCGGTATCTTTAATTATAATTAATGCTACATTATCTTCTACAGAAATGGTACAGAAAACAGAACCTTCCTCTGGAGTGAATTTCATGGCATTAGAAAGGATATTTAAAATGGCACGTTTAAATTTATCTTTATTAAGGTTTACATTAACTTCAGAATCGGGATGTTGAACAAATATTTTTAATTTTTTATTTATAGCTTCGGGCTTACAGATTTCTTCAATATCATCAAAAATTTCTAACAAATTTTCTTGAGTTAAGTCTAAATTAAGGTCTCTTCTTTCTAGGTAGGTGGCTTCAACTAAATCATTTGTAACCTCTGTTAAATAAGTATTGCTTAATTTTAAGTAATTAAAAATTGCAGGAATATCCGGGTCTTTCGAAACGTTATTTAGTTTTTCGAAAAGCATTTTTTGCAAACCAATATTGGATGCTAAAGGACCTCTTAAATCATGTGCTACAAAACCTAAGATATCATTTTTTTCTGCAATTGAATAGTTTAGATCACTGTTTGTTTTTTTTAGCTCGGAATTACTTAAAAACAACTCTTCTTTTAATTTCTTTTCTTTGATATAACTTCTGTAATAGATAAGTAAAATCATAAAGACAATTAAAAGCAAAACAATTCCTAAAATCATAATATACAATGACTTTTGCTGTGAACTTTTTTCAAGTATTTCTTTATTCTTAAAATACTTTAATTGGGTTTGTGCCTCGGTTAATTCATTCTCACTTAAGTTTTGATAAAAGTTATTGTCAACAAAAATTATCCGAAGTGAGTCTTGTAGTTTGTTATAGTTCTCTAAGAATAACAGTGCATTTTTTATGTTCCCTTTCTTTTTTTCATATTTATAGTTTACATTCATGAATGCAGAGTTTACTTCATGAAAACTAAATTTGTTGATGTAAATTTTTGCATCTTCGATATACTGTTTTGCAATTTCTAAACTATCGGTTTCTATATATGCATCAGCAATATCTAATAGCGACTTAACGGCTTCTTCTTTTATTCCAGAAACTCCTAAGTTAATAGTGATGTTTTCTTTGCAATATTGCTTTGCTTTTTCAAATTTATTTTCCTTTATCAGTAATTTAGCAATGTTGCCTAGTACAACTGCTTTAGCAATTTGGGGTAACTTAATTTTTTCAGGTGCATCTGGCACTAAATTTTTAATTTCTAATAAGGCGGAGTCATAATATGCCATTGCAATTGGATAATCCTGAATTTTATAAAAAGTTAATCCAATATTGTCATATATTTCTTGTTTTTTGTAATGTATGTTGAACAGGTTTTCATTTTTGCTATTTAAAGAAGCCAATGCCTTTAAAAAAAACTCTTTTGCCTTTGTGTATTTATTTTGTTTAAAAAGCAAAATGCCAATTGTATTGTAAATTTGAGATTGTGTTAATATCCCTTTTTTTAAATCAGAATAATAATAAATTTTCCAATATCGCTTATATGCACTGGGTAGTTTACCTATTTTATAATAAATATCTGCCAACATATATGCCGCCAAAAAAAATCCTTCTGTTTGGAGACTATCATTTAAATTTTCAAATTTATTTTCTGCAAGCAATCCATAAAAAAGTGCCTTATTGTAGTTGAACAAATGATAATGGCAATTGGCAATCAAAGCTATTGAATACAACTCTGCGCCACTATAATTTTGTTTTTCTGCGCTACGCCTAAACTGTTCAGATTTTTTAATACACTCTGCAAATTTTTCTCTATCGAATAATTGTTTCAACAATTTTGCTTCTTTAGTTAGATTTATATCTTCCTTTGCTGTTGCCAAAGAAGAAGCAATCATTAAAAATACTAAAAGCACTAGTGTCTTAATCCTTTCCAAAATCAATTATTTATTTTTTCTACAAGTATATTTAACTTTGTTTTATTCTTGAAAAGTTTTTTTGAGTTTTTCATAATCATGCTTCGTTTCTCTAATTATTGAATCAATAATTTCTTTGCATGATTTTGTTTCATAAATTAATTCGGCACTTTTTCCTGCACACCACAAGGTTTTATAATTAGCGGGTAAAACGGAGTCTTGGAGTTTTTTCATGCCCCTTAATTGAACCAACATTTTAAAATATTTTTTTGTGGTGGAGTTATTGGATAATTTTTTTTCCAGCCAGTTTTGTTCGTAGCCAATTTTTTTTGCGTAATCGGTATTTATTATGGTGCAAGGTGTTCCAGAAATCTTTGTGGTCATAACAATATCATCCATTCCGGATTTGTTAATTGCCTGTTTGTAATCATCACTGACTTTTGCTTCAATGCTTGAAATAAATCTGGTACCTACAGAAACGCCACTTGCCCCCAAACTCAAACAAGATAATACTCCGCCACCAGTTGCAATGCCGCCTGCTGCTATTACAGGAATATTAGGAAAATTTTTTATCAACGCAGGAACTAAAACTTGTAAAGGATTTGGGCCTGCATGGCCTCCTGCACCTTGCCCCACTGCAATAAATCCATCACAGCCTTCTTGTGCACACTTTTGTGCATGCACTAAATTGGTTACATCGCAAAAAACTTTTCCTCCATAGCTTCTTGCTGCTGCAATTACGGGTGCAGGATTTCCGAGAGAGGTAATGTAAAATGGTACCTTGTTTCGTGTGCAAATTTCGAGATGTTTTTCAAATAGAATGTTCGTTTTTTGCACAATAATGTTTACTCCGTAATTTCCTTTAATTGTTCCTAGGCTGTTTTTTATTTTGTTTAATTCCAACAAAATCTTTTCTAATTCGTTTTCTTTTCTATAGTTTAAACTGGGGAAAGTGCCAGCAATTCCATTTTTCATGGCTTCGCTTATCATTTCTAGATTGCTTACCAAAAACATTGGAGCTATGATCATTGGAAAATCAATCCCTAACATTTCTGTCAACTGATTTTTTATTTTTAATGAGCTCATATCTTCAATTTTATCACCGTTGTTAATTCTATTATCTTTATTTTTGTAACATGTTATTCCAATTAAAATCCCCTTTTTCGCCTACCGGAGATCAGCCACAAGCTATTAAAAAATTAACAAGCGGAATATTGAATAACCAAAGATACCAAACTTTACTAGGAGTAACAGGTTCTGGCAAAACTTTTTCTATTGCAAATGTTATTCAAAATGTTCAAAAACCAACGTTAATACTCAGTCACAATAAAACATTGGCAGCTCAGCTTTACGGCGAATTTAAGCAGTTCTTTCCTGAAAATGCGGTAGAATATTTTGTTTCTTATTACGATTATTACCAGCCCGAAGCCTACATTCCATCTAGCAACACCTACATAGAAAAGGATTTGTCTATCAACGATGAAATAGAAAAACTTAGATTAAGCACCACCACTTCCTTACTCTCGGGTAGGAGAGATGTTTTAGTTGTTTCTTCTGTTTCTTGTATTTATGGCATGGGAAATCCCGATGATTTTAAATTAAATACGATCACAATTAATGTGGGTCAAATAATTAGCAGAAACGTTTTTTTACATGCATTGGTTACGAGTTTGTATTCAAGAACCACCGGAGATTTTAACAGAGGAAATTTTAGAGTTAAAGGGGATACCGTTGACATTTATTTGGCATATACTGACTTTGCTTACAGAGTTTATTTCTTTGGCGATGAAATAGAAGCGATAGAATCTTTTGACCCTCTTTCTGGACACAAGTTTGAATCGTTTAATCAAGTAAGTATAGCACCTGCAAATCTTTTTGTAACCTCAAAAGCTGCTATGCAAAATGCCATTCATCAAATTCAGGACGACATGGTTAAACAAGTTGATTATTTTAGAGAAGTAGGAAAACACCTAGAAGCTAAGCGAATTGAAGAAAGAGTGACTTACGACCTTGAAATGATGAGAGAGCTTGGGTATTGTTCAGGAATAGAAAATTATTCGAGGTATTTTGACGGAAGAGCAAGAGGCGCTAGACCATTTTGTTTGATTGATTATTTTCCGGATGATTTTTTAATGGTTATCGACGAAAGTCACGTTTCTGTTTCTCAAATAAGAGCAATGTATGGGGGTGATAGAAGCAGAAAAATAAATTTAGTAGACTACGGTTTTAGGCTTCCCGCTGCAATGGACAATAGACCTTTGCAGTTTGAGGAGTTTGAAGCATTAACCCACCAAACAATTTATGTAAGTGCAACACCAGCCGATTACGAATTAGAAAAATGCGATGGAGTGGTTGTTGAACAAATTATTAGACCTACAGGGTTGTTAGATCCCATTATTGAAGTAAGACCTTCGTTTAACCAAGTAGATGATCTATTGGAGGAAGTAAATATTAGAGTTACTAAGGATGAACGTGTTTTAGTAACCACGCTTACCAAAAGAATGGCCGAAGAATTAAGTAAATATTTTGCTAAACTCGGAATAAAATGTAGGTACATTCATAGCGATGTAGATACCTTGGAAAGGGTTGATATTTTAAGAGATTTGAGGTTAGGAGAATTTGATGTGTTAATTGGAGTAAATTTATTAAGAGAAGGCTTGGATTTGCCGGAAGTATCATTGGTAGCGGTTATGGATGCAGACAAAGAGGGCTTCTTAAGGTCTACAAGAAGTTTAGTGCAAACTGCAGGCAGAGCAGCAAGAAATATCAATGGTAGAGTTTATTTGTATGCAGATAAAATTACTAAGTCTATGCAAAATTTAATTGACGAAACCGAAAGAAGAAGATTAATACAATTGCAGTATAACTTAGAGAATAACATTACGCCAACTCAAATTATTCGTTCTAAAGAATCTATCTTAACGCAAACAAAAGTTGCCGATCACCACTTTAACTTTGACAAAGCAGCCAAGGATTACGATAAAACTAAATTGGATTCTGACGATACCATTGCAGCAGAAAAAGAAATAGTTTACTACACCAAAGAAAGCATTGATAAAAAAATTGCAGAGGTAAAAAAACTTATGCAAAAAGCCGCCAAAGACCTTGATTTTATTGAGGCAGCAAGGTTAAGGGACGAAATGTTTAAGTTGGAAAAAATGAAATAGATAACTGTTTTTTATCTAATAAAATTTATTTTAATCTTAAAAAAATATCTGTTTACATTTACTTTTATTCAAGACATAATCACGGAAACTTCTTGTTGAATTTTATCTGCTTTTTATAATTTCATTGTATACTCCATTCCAAAGCTCAATTCTTTTTTGCAAAGAGGCAATTGTTGTTTCCTCTACTTCTTTCCATTTAAGCTCATCGTCTCCGCAAAGGTTATACGTCATTTGTAAGGCAAGATTACTGTGGTGTTCTCCGTCAATTTCTATGTGTCTTTCTAAATAATATTTAAAGATGGAAATACTGCTTGGAAAGTTTTTATAAATATCATTAACTATAGATATAAACATCCCTGGAATTAGATCTTCTCTTCCAAATGTAAAAATTGCTGCCTGTAAATAATCCTTATTGCTCTCTATTATTTTAAATGTAAAATCAACAAATTCACTGGCTTCTACTGGCGTTTCTGATGATTGAAATGCAGAATTTAAATTTCCATTTTTACTTAATTCATTGGTAAAATTTTCTATTGAATTTGTTGCTGCCCCGCACTGTTTCATTGCATCCAAGTAAAGTTCAAAATGACTTTTTCTATTGCCATCTAAATCAACGTCGGATTCTTCGCCAACAACTATTTCGTTTATTAAAAAGCGTGTTTCTGCATTTCCCTTTGGCATCCAAGGCACTGTGGTGCAAGTAAGATTATTTTGCAAGGTTTTTAGTAAAGACATAAAATCCCAAACGGCAAAAACATGATAGTGCATAAAAATTTTTAAGTCGTTCAATTCCTTAATTTCAGAATACACTTTGTGATTGATAATTTGCTCTCTTAAAGGATCTATTGCTTTTTTTATTCTATCAATTTGATGGTACATTGTGCTGTAGTTTTATTGTTGGCTTAAATGTTTTTTACTAAAATATTTTGGCAAACTTATAAAAAAAAAGAGAGGCTACTCTATGGAGCAACCTCTCTTTTTGTTAAAGAATTATGTGATTATTTTTTATCACCTTTTTTATCCATTTCTTGTTTTAAGTTGGCAAGTGCAGAGATGTCACCAAGCGTAGTTTTTTCTAATGAATCTTTCATTTTCTTAACTGTTTTTTTGGTGCTTTCTTCTTCAGACTTTTTCTTTTCTTCAGTTGCTACTTTTTCTTCGTGGATGGCGTCGTCGTGAATTTTAGTATGAGACACTACAATTTTCTTAGAATCTTTGTTGAATTCAATTACTTTAAATTCTAATACTTCGTCTGTCTTTGCAGTAGTCTTGTCTGCTTTTACCAAATGGCGAGCCGGTGCAAAACCTTCTACACCATACGGAAGACCAACAGTAGCACCTTTATCGTTTGCATTGATAATTGTACCTTGATGAACGCTACCTTCTGTGAAAATTGTTTCGAACACTTCCCAAGGATTCTCTTCTAATTGTTTGTGACCTAAGCTTAATTTTCTGTTTTCAGAATCTAATTCAAGAACTTTCACATCAATAGTTTCACCAATTTTGCAGAACTCAGATGGATGTTTTATTTTCTTGCTCCAGCTTAAGTCAGAGATGTGAATTAAACCATCAATTCCTTCTTCTAATTCTACAAAAATTCCAAAGTTAGAGAAGTTTCTTACTACTGCTTGGTGTTGGCTTCCAACAGAATATTTAGCAGCAACTTTTGCCCAAGGATCTTCAGTTAATTGTTTAACACCAAGAGACATTTTTCTTTCTTCTCTGTCTAATGTTAATACAGATGCTTCTATGTCTTGTCCAACTTTTAAGAAATCGTGTGCTGTTCTTAAATGTTGACTCCAGCTCATTTCCGAAACGTGAATTAAACCTTCTACACCTGGAATTAATTCTACAAATGCACCGTAATCTGCCACAACAACTACTTTACCGGTTACTTTGTCACCAACTTTTAAGTTAGCATCTAATTGTTCCCAAGGATGTTGAGTTAATTGTTTTAAGCCAAGTGCAATTCTTTTTTTGTTATCGTCGAAGTCTAGGATTACAACGTTTATTTTCTCGTCTAATTTAACCACTTCTTCTGGGTGATTAATTCTTCCCCAGCTTAAATCTGTAATGTGAATTAAACCATCTACACCACCTAAATCTACAAACACACCATAAGAAGTAATATTTTTTACAATACCTTCTAAGATTTGTCCTTTTTCTAGTTTAGAAATGATGTCTGATTTTTGTTGTTCAATTTCTGCTTCAATTAGGGCTTTGTGAGATACAACAACGTTTTTAAATTCTTTGTTGATTTTCACCACTTTAAATTCCATGATTTTACCAACGTATACATCGTAGTCTCTAATTGGTTTAACATCAATTTGAGAACCCGGTAAAAATGCTTCAATTCCAAAAACATCTGCAATTAAACCACCTTTGGTGCGGCATTTTACAAAACCTTTAATTACTTCTTCTTTTTCAAGAGCCTCATTCACTCTGTCCCAACTTCTTAGTGCTCTTGCTTTTTTGTGAGATAAAATTAGCTGACCTGTTTTATCTTCTTGGCTTTCGATATACACTTCTAGCTTATCGCCAATTTTAAGATCAGGGTTGTAACGAGTTTCAGAAAGTGCAACTACACCGTCGCTCTTAAAGCCAATGTTCACAACAATGTCTTTAGTGCTTATTCCTACTATTGTTCCATCCATCACTTCGTGTTCGTTGATAGACTTTAGTGTGGCCTCAAATTGAGCAGCCATTTGTTCTCTTACTTCTTTAGAGTAAACTGTTTGTTTTTTGCTGAGTGTACTCCAGTCGAAGTTTTCCATTGAATTGGACATTAATTTTTTAATTTTTGTATTCTGCAAAACCGGTACAGAAGAGGTTTATAATAATAATTAGTTTAGTTTTCTTTTTTCCGGTAAAAAAAGGAGTGCAAAGGTAAATCTAATTGTTTGAAAAACAAAAAATTGCTCAAAAAAATCAAAAGTCTTGTAATATAATACAAATGAGTACTTTACTTAGGCACAAAATCCCTTGTTTTAGTTTTTGATAAAAAATCAGAGCTGAGCCAAGAGAAAACGTAGCTCTAATTCCTACAAACAAAGCAATTACTAATAGCATGCAGACACTTGTTTTTGAAAAAAATACTCAAGTTTGTGTTAAACTATAACTTGTTTTCAGGAAACATATTTAATTTAAGAATACAATTTGTATTTTTGTAAAATGGAAACACTAATAATAAATTCTTCGTCAAAAGAAAATATAAAGTTGTTGTTTGGAATTGCAAAAAAAATGGGTGAAAAACCTGTAATTGAAAAACCGATTTTAAAATCCTTCTCTAAATCATTAAATGAATTAGATTTAATTATCAAAGGAAAAAAGAAAGCAACAAAATTGGATGATTTGCTCAATGGCAAAATTTAATTTTTTTACAACTACAGAATTTAACAAGGAGTTTAAACGTTTAGCGAAAAAATACAAATCGTTATCAAGTGATTTGTTAGAATTTAAGGAGGAATTTGAAAATAATCCTAATGTTGGAATTGATTTAGGCGCCAATCTCAGAAAAATAAGGGTTTCCATAAAATCCAAAAATAAAGGTAAAAGTGGTGGTGCTAGAATAATAGTATATGATTTAGTTGCCACCGTTGAAGAAAACGCTGTCATTTTAGTTCTGATTTTTGACAAAAACGAAACAAATAATGTATCCAATGATGAACTAAAAAGCATCCTTAGAAAGGAAGGATTTATAAAATAATTCTTTAATCGATTTAACATATCCAATGTTAAATCTTTTATGAAAATTTGGAGATGTGGTAACTATCTCTAACTTTGATTTAAAATACTGAATAAAAAATAACATTCCTATGCAATTGTAATTTTTGATTGGATGCAATGAACCAAATAGTTGATTTAATTTTAAACACATGAAAATTAAAAATAATAGTTCAAAAAGTAGGGTTTCTAAAATGCAAAAATTAGCGTTGCTATATACTCCAAATTGGCTAGGCTTTAACTTTGTTTTAAGAGGGATTGCTCTTTACTTTGGTATATTTTGTTTATTTTTTCCTAAATGTTTAGAAGCACAGATGGTAGGTACAAATGCCTACATAGTAGGTGCAAATGCAGAAATTGGTATTGATGGGTTTGGAGGATTTGAGGGATGTTCCACTATTGAATCTCCACCATTTAATGGCATGCACCCTCGTTCCGAAAATACTATTTTTGGATTTGTAGCAAATGTCAACAATGGAAATTGGTCAGAATTTGATGGAGATTTCTTTACACCCGGTTCAGCAGAAAATGGGTGGGGATTTACAATTGGTAATTTTGGAGTTTCCGCAGCAAATAATAGTTTTAATGATGGTTCATATCCAACAATCCCCGGCAGCATAACTAATTTTTCTCAAACTTTAGATTGTATTTCTATTACATGGGAAGGGGATTTTACAGATGGTACAAATTTGCATTTCAAAATAAATTATCTTCTTCGATATTTTGATCGGTTTTATACCACAACTGTTTCAATAACCAACAATACAACTGAAACAATTCCTGCATTTTATTACTACAGAAATTTAGATCCAGACAACAATCAATCCATCAACGGTTATTTTGATACTCAAAACACCATTGTGCAGCAGCCAAGTGCCGGTGGCTGTGGTATAGCTCAAGTAAGTGCAACTCAACCTGATCCTTGGCTGTCATACATTGCTTTTGCTGCTGCTGGCGAAAATTGGAGAGCCGGAAGAGGTGGATTTAGCAATAGAAATGGCGAAGAAATGTGGAATGGGAATGGCTTTGGTTTTGGTTATGATCAAACTGTTGGTTCATCCGCATTTTCTGATGAATCTATTTATTTGGCTAATAGGATACAAAATTTTGCTCCCGGTGCAACAGAAAGATTTAAGTTTGTTGTAATTTTAAATGATGCACTAGCCAACACAGCAACCGGTAGCCTATTTCAGCTAAATTATCCGGGAGCACCTTCTGTAATTTCCTCAGAATGCATTTCTAGTTTTGATACTACGGTTATTTGTTTGGGACAATCTTTGCCTATTTCCTTGTCGCTTGGCTCATCTACTCAAAGCAACGTCTTAAATAATTATAATTGGTCTTGGAGTCCATCTTTAGGCTTAAATACATCAACTGGTACAAGTGTAATATCTAATCCTGCCGTTACAACCAATTATACAGTTACAGGTACCCCAATTTCATCCAACTGCGGACTTCCTGTATCTCTTTCGCTTGTTGTAAAAGTGCTCCAAGGAACTCCTTTAAGTGTAAATTCTCCAACAATTTGTGCAGGACAATCAGATACATTAATTGCTGCGGGGGGTACTAGTTATAATTGGGACAATGGGTCAACCCAAAATCAAATTATTGTCTCTCCCTTATCTACCACTGATTATTCAGTTCTTGTGTCTAATGCCAATGGATGTTCTGGAACTTTGGTGTCTACAGTCACGGTAAATCCTTTACCAATAGGAAATGCTGGACTTGATACCAGCCTTTGCTCCGGAAACTCAATTCAACTCAATGCAATTGGTGGTTTAAACTATTCTTGGTTTCCTGTTAATGGTTTAAGTAATGCCCAAATTTCAAATCCTGTTTTATCCATAAATTCAACAACTCTCTACACCGTAACAGTTAGCGATGCAAATAATTGCAGCAATACTGATGATGTTTTAATAACAGTTTATCCAACTCCAACGGCCAATTTCTCCAGCTCCTCGTTATGTATTGCAGATACTACCCGCTTCTTAAATTTATCTAGCGGCGATGCCAACAATTGGGATTGGAATTTTGGTGATGGTGTTTCATCCAGTTTGATGAGTCCTTGGCATGTATATTCTGATACTGGAAGCTACACTGTTGTTTTAACTGCTACTGGTTTGGGAAATTGTAATGCTACGTTATCAATGCCAATAACAATTAATCCATTGCCTGTGATTCTCTCTACATCAAGCAATTCACCTGTCTGTTGGGGTGATACCATTCGTTTAATATCTTCTGCACCAGGTAGTTTAAATTATTCATGGTCCGGACAGAATAACTTCAGCGGAACTCAACAAAATGAATACATTGCGCCTGCGGATGAATCTATGACCGGCACTTACGGTTTGTTTGTAACAGATGTAGCTACTAACTGCACAAGCAGTATTTCTAGCGTTAGTGTTGTTGTAAATGAAATTCCTGATGCACCTTTAGCAGAGGCAAGCAAACAATTATGTTTTACAGATACCTTGTTCTTAACTACACCAACAAATGCAGTAAGTTATAATTGGCAGGGGCCCAATTCATACCAATCAAGCCTTCAAAATCCAATTATTAATAATATTAACGATGATAATGTTGGAATATATACATTAATTGTTTCCAACGTCTTGGGTTGTACTTCTTTTGATACGGTTCTTGTTTTTTTAGATTGCCTGGATGATAGTGAACTAAATATTCCAAATGTATTTACTCCTAATGGGGACGATAAAAATCAATTGTTTAAGTTTTCTGTAAAAGATTTAAAGGATATTAGAGTAGAAATTTATAACCGATGGGGCGTAAATGTTTATTCATGGAATTCATTACAAGATGGTTGGGACGGTAAAACTCGCAATGGCATGGAATCTCCTGAGGGAACTTATTATTACTTAATTAATGCAACCAATTGGCGGGGAAGAACAATAACGCAAAAAGGTTGGTTTAGTTTGCTTAGGTAACAAAAAGAAAAATGCAACAAACAAAAAAACCGAAGCCATTGCCTCGGTTTTTCTATTTAGTTGAGCCTCAAAAAGTCGTTTTGTAATTTTTTCAATTGGGCTTTGCCCAATGTCATTAAGTTAAGGAATAAACAATTAAAAAACAAAGGATTACAAGTTATACTTTTGTGGTGCGAACAACAAAACAAAA
>CAIMMJ010000042.1 GCA_903842515.1 uncultured Bacteroidota bacterium
CTAGATCATTTAGAAGAATTACGTTGGCATTTGGTGAGGAGTGTGGTGGTTATTTTTTCGCTTGCAATAGTATTTTTTGCAAATAGAGAATTTTTGTTCGATACCATAATTCTTGCACCAAAAGACCCAGGTTTTTTTACATATAGAATGATGTGTAAGCTCTCACATTTTTTGAACATGGGCGATGCATTGTGTATGAATGGCTTGGAATTTAGTTTAATAAACACTACGCTTTCCGGACAATTTACCTTGCACATGTGGGCAGCATTTGTGGCAGGAATAGTAGTTGGTTTTCCTTACCTAGTTTGGGAAGCCTGGAGGTTTATTAAACCTGCTCTTACTGCCACAGAAATAGGTTACTCTAAAGGAATATTGTTTTTTGTATCTATTCTGTTTTCTATTGGTGTTCTCTTTGGATACTATCTTATTGCTCCATTGTCTATCAACTTTTTGGGCACTTATCAAGTGAGCAGCGAAGTAAAAAACATGATAGACATGGATTCTTACATTAGCACAATAACGGTTATTACGTTTGCGTCGGGATTGCTTTTTGAGTTGCCCATAGTGGTTTATTTTTTATCGAGCCTTGGAATTATTTCTCCCGCCTTTATGAAAAGATACCGCAAACATGCAGTGGTAGTAATTTTAATTTTAGCAGCAGTAATAACACCTTCACCGGATATTACTTCTCAATTGTTGGTTGCCCTGCCGGTGTATGTTTTGTATGAGCTAAGTATTTTTGTTTCGGCTTATGTGGTGAACAAGAAAGAAAGGGAAGGCTAAGAGAATTAATGGTTTTTTGCATTAGATAATTGTATATAACCACATCCGCTAAAAGCTGATAAGATCAATAAGTCTTCTCGCTAAAAAAGAGTAAGAAAGAAACGGAAAACAGAACGAGTTTTATAATTCTAAAAATGTAGATTTAACGCAATACTAACCTACAAAAAACTTGAGGAATATATTGATTTTATTGTCTTTTTGTTTATTATTAAAAGCATCATATTTACTGCTTTCTGTTTTTTTAGAAAACGGCAGGGAAAACAAAACTCTGTTTAATAAATATGTTTCGATTGTTAAAAAAAACGATTCATTTTGGTATGAAAAAATTACAAAAGAAGGATATTCAAAAATAAACCAAAAAAGTGATTTAGGGTTTTCTCAAGGAAAATATTTCAAACAAAGTGAGTGGGCTTTCTTCCCATTTTATCCTTTTTCCATTAGGTTTTGTTCTAATGTTTTTAATCTTAATTTTAACGAAAGTGCCTTTTTGATAAGTATTGTATTCTCATTTTTATCAGTTATTGGAATGTATTGGTTTGGAATAATATATTATAAGAATCAATCCTTAGCTTTCTTGAATTCTTTGGTTGTTTTTTGTTTTCCATTTTCATTTTATTTTTCGATGTTTTACACCGAAGCGATTTTTTTTGCTTTAATACTTTTTAGCTTCATTGCAATTTACTATCACCGATTATTAATAGTAGGAATATTATTAATACCACTTGTACTAGTAAGACCCAATGGAATTATTATTGCTATTCCTTTGTTTTTTTATTTTTTAGAACACAATAATATACTAACGAAAAATAAATTTGGTTGGCAAGAAATTTTGAAATTGAAAACTCTAAAACATTCATCAGTATTTTTAATTGCACCATTAACTTTCATTATATTTTGCATTTATCAGTATTTGATGACTGGCTATTTTTTTGCATTTAGCATAGCACAGCAAGGGTGGTATCGTGAATTTACATTGCCATTTTTATCATTTTTTCGCAGTGGAGATTTTTCTACACAATTCAATTCGTTTTTTACACTGTCAGTTTTAGCTTATGCTGTAATTATCAGAAAAAAGTTGCCAATTAGTTTAAATGTTTTTATTGCAATAAGTTTGATTTTACCCCTTTGCTCTGGATCCGTAATGTCTATGACTAGATTTGTGTCAGTAGTATTTCCCATGTTTTTACTATTTTCTGAATTTATAAATAAGTCCAATTACAAATACCTTTTAGTATTTGTGTTTACTATATTTCATTATCTTAGCTTTTATAGCTGGCTCATCAATCATCCAATTAGTTATTAAAACATAAATTGAAATAATGTTTATTAACTGGTTGTTTAAGGAAAGTTGAATTTTAAATTTAATTCTCAAAAACAGAATTTAACCTTAATCCAATTGTAGCTTCAACTCTTGAAATCGATATTTGAACTTTAGGAAACTCAAACATATCATCGGATGATTTAGTAGCTTGAATTATATCATTAAATCCACCAATAACAACTTTGGTTTCTATGCCTATTAAAACATTTTTATTAATGGAAAAATCTATCCCTTGGCTCAGTGAAGAGCCTAAATAAAAATGTGTTTTTAAGATTATTAGTGGTATTTTTAACGGATTGCAGATTAACGAATCAGCAGATTCGAAGCTTTAACCTGTAGACTTGCAACAAAGGTAGAAATGAAAACGGCACGTACAAATACTTTTTAAACCCGCCATTTTGCGAATGTGCTGTTAGCACTAGTACGTTACTATTATTTCTGTTGTATATCTTTTAACACAGTCTTTACGTCTTCGTAATTTACAGGTAAATGTCTTGTTGCTATGTCCCAAATAATTTCATAATCAATACCAAAATACTCATGGCTAATTCTGTTTCTTAAACGGTACATTTCTTCCCAAGGAATTGAAGGGTATTTGTCTTTTATGTTATTGGGCAAGTTTTTAGTTGCCTCACCTATAATTTCAAAATTACGTATAACTGCGTCAACTGTTTTATAGTCCCACTTAAAGTGTTGAAAGTCAAGACCACCAATATATTCTTTCACCCTTTCCATCGAAAGAATAATGTCTGATAAGTATAAAATGGGATCTCTGTCGCTTGGTTTCAAATATATTGAACTTGTTTAAGGATTGATTCTTTGATTTGTTCTTTCAATGAATTTCGGGTAACTAGGTCAACACGAATTCCCATATTCTGTTCTAAAAAACGTTCTAATGTAAAAAACTCCCAACCAACTGGTTCAGAAAATTCAACTAACAAGTCAAGGTCGCTTTTTTCGTTTTGTTGTCCAGTAGAGTATGAACCAAAATATCCAATTGAACTTACATGAAATTTGTCAGTAAGCAATGGTTTAATGGCTTTTAATTTACTCTCTATTTCTAATTTTGTCAACATGGTCGCAAGTTAATATTTTTTTTTGAAACCCCAACACGTATTAGTGCTAACTAAATTATTGGCGAAGAAAGAATAATTTAATTATATACTCACTCTAAAATAAAACAGAAATACCCTGTCCACAATTCAAAGTTGAAAATATTATTTCTTCTCATAAAATTGTTGCAATAAAAATTACAACTTGCTTTTAAATTATTTATCAAAAGAAATGGCAAAATTTGAAATTATAGGCGGCAAAAAATTAAAAGGAGAAATTATACCACAAGGTGCAAAAAACGAAGCATTGCAAATATTGTGTGCAGTATTGCTAACTCCCGAACCTGTTGTTATTAGTAATGTTCCGGATATTGTTGATGTAAATAAATTAATAGATTTACTAAAAGAGTTGGGCGTAAAAGTTACTAAATCTGGTTTTGAACAATATACTTTTATTGCCGATGACGTAAATATTGATTACTTAAATTCTCCCGAATTTAAAAAGAAGGGAGCTGCACTAAGAGGTTCTATAATGATTGTTGGGCCTTTGTTGGCAAGATTTGGAAGAGGATATATTCCTAAACCGGGTGGCGATAAAATTGGTAGAAGAAGATTAGATACTCATTTTATTGGATTTCAAAATTTAGGTGCAAAGTTTGAATACATAGAAAACGAAGAGTTTTATAAAGTAGAAGCGTCCAACTTAAAAGGTTGTTATATGCTGTTGGATGAGGCTTCTGTTACCGGAACTGCAAACATTGTTATGGCAGCAGTAATGGCAAAAGGAACAACAACAATATACAATGCCGCATGTGAGCCTTATTTGCAGCAACTCTGCAAAATGCTAAACAGGATGGGTGCAAAAATCAGTGGAATTGGTTCTAATTTATTAACTATTGAGGGCGTTGAATATTTAGGTGGAACAGAACATAGAATGTTGCCCGACATGATAGAAATTGGCTCATTTATTGGCTTGGCAGCAATGACACAGTCTGAAATTACCATTAAAAATGTTTCGTACGAAAGCCTTGGAATAATACCAGATACGTTTAGAAAATTAGGAATTGAGATGGAACTGAGAGGAGATGATTTATACATTCCTTCGCGAGAAAATTATGAAATAGATACATTTATTGATGGCTCAATTCTTACGGTGGCAGATGCTATTTGGCCGGGATTTACACCCGATTTGTTGAGTATAGTTTTAGTAGTTGCTACACAAGCAAAAGGAAGTGTTTTAATTCATCAAAAAATGTTTGAAAGCCGTTTGTTTTTTGTGGATAAATTGATTGATATGGGTGCTCAAATAATTTTGTGCGACCCACACAGAGCAACAGTAATAGGGCTAAACAGGCAACATAGTTTAAGGGGAATAAATATGACGTCTCCAGATATACGTGCCGGAGTTTCATTACTTATTGCAGCACTTAGTGCACAAGGAAAAAGTGTGATTGACAATATTGAACAAATTGATAGAGGATATCAGAACATTGATAGTAGATTAAAAGCAATTGGTGCTGATATTACCAGAATAAATTAATTTTTATAATTTTGGAACAATAATTGTCAAAAGAATACCAACAATATCTAAACAAAAAATGAAAAAAATAAATTTTTTTATAGCCCTAATAGCATTTTCTACATTGGTTTGGGGATTCTCGAATAAACTTGCGGGAAGCACTGCAACCGTTGGGCTGAACATAGGAAACAAAGCTCCCGAGATGGTTTACAAAACACCCGATGGAAAAGACCTGTCGTTGTCATCTGTAAACAAAGGAAAAATTGTATTGATAGATTTTTGGGCATCGTGGTGTGGTCCATGCCGTATGGAGAACCCCGCTGTTGTTGCCGCTTATGAAAAATACAAAAACACAAAATTTAAAAACGGCGCCAAAGGCTTCACTATTTATAGCGTTTCATTAGACAAAGCAAAAGAAAATTGGGTAGCAGCAATTGCAAAAGATAAATTATCATGGTCTAACCACGTAAGCGATTTAATGTCGTGGCAAAGTGCAGCAGCTGCCCAATATGGTGTGAATAGCATTCCAATGAATTTTTTGTTGGATGCAAAGGGAATTATTGTTGCAAAAAATTTAAGAGGCTCTGCACTTGAAGCAGAAATAGAAAAGTTGGTAAAAAAATAATTTATAGTTTTAATTCTCATATTGGCTTTGTTGCATTAGCAGCACAGCCAATTTTTTTTAATGGACATGGATGCAGATTGGCTTACGAGAACTTTTTTGGGAAATACAGTAGAACAGATTCTTTGGTTCTTTGGTATTTTGCTTGCCGGAATTGCTTTTAGAACAATTATTGCTTATGTATTTTCGAGATTTTTATTTGAAGTTTTAAAAAAACATTCCAAAGAAATTGGTTCACAAAAATTAGTTGAGCTACTTAAAAGACCCTTTGGTTTTTTTGTAATTATATCTACACTGTATTTTGCCTTTAACTGTTTATCCTTCCCTGCACAATGGGAAATTGGTCCTGCACATCTTTTTGGAATACGAATGTTTTTGCAAAGAACATTTCAAGTTTTTTTAATTGTAAGTTTTACATGGATTTTGCTAAGAATAATAGACTTTATAGGATTAATTCTGCATCATAAAGCAATTGTTACAGAAAGTAAAATGGACGATCAAATTGTGCCATTTGTGAAAGAAGGTATAAAAATTAGTATAGCTGTTATCTCCCTGTTTTTTATTTTAGGAGCAGTATTTAAATTAAATATTACTTCATTAATTGCCGGATTAGGAATTGGTGGACTTGCAATTGCATTGGCAGCCAAAGAATCGTTAGAAAATTTATTGGGCTCGTTTACCATATTTTTTGATAAGCCATTTACAGTTGGCGATTTTGTGGATGTGGCAGGCGTAAAGGGTCATGTAGAAAAAATTGGATTTAGAAGCACGAGAATTAGAACAGTAGAAAAAAGCTTTTTAACTGTTCCCAACAAAAAAATGGTAGACAGTGTTTTGGATAACATTACTTTAAAAACCATGCAAAGAATTAGAATGGCTTTGGCTATTTCTTTGGAAACTCCGGCTGATAAAATACAACGTTTAATTTCTAAAATTAATTCTTTTCTAGAACAACAAAACGAAATTACAAATGATTTTACAGTAAAGTTTTTTGAGATAAACAACACTGTTGGTTTTGAGATTTTAATTGTCTATTTTGTGAATACTACTTCTTACGATGAAAGTTTAGAAGTTAAAGAGAAAGTTAATTTTAAACTACTAGAAATTCTAAAAGAAGAAGAAATTAGCCTAACAATAAATAGTTATTTTTCATCTACCAATGGCTATAAAAAATAAAAAAAAATTCTACGTGGTGTGGGTTGGCGCTAAACCTGGAATTTACCAAACTTGGGACGAATGTCAAAAACAAGTTATAGGATTTAAGGACTCAAAATACAAATCGTTCCCAACAAAAATAGAAGCAGAAAAAGCATTTTCAGAAACCTTTCAAAAAAATATTTATCAAGCCAAGAATACTGAAACCGCAAAAAAAACAACTGAAAGTTATCCCAAAGGAGAATACTTGTGTGTAGACGCTGCATGGAATACAGTAAGCGGAGATGCAGAGTATCGTGGAGTAATGATGCCAAGCAAACAAGAAGTTTTTCAAAAAGGGCCTTACTTAGATGGAACCAACAACATTGTTGAATTTTTAGGAATTGTTCATGGCTTGGCTTGGTGCAAACAAAATAATTATTTCTTCCCTATTTATTCTGATAGCAAAACAGCCATCTCTTGGATTAAAAAGAAAAAAGCCAATACCAAGTTGGAACAAACTTATAGAAACAAACCTCTTTTTGAACTTTTACAAAGGGCAGAACTATGGATTAAAACTAATTCTTGGACCAATCAAATTCTAAAATGGGAAACAGATATTTGGGGAGAAATTCCCGCAGATTTTGGAAGAAAATAAATAGTATACACAATTACAAATAAATGAAACACATAAAATTACTTCTTCTTTTTTATATACTTTTTTCTTTTAAATCTTTCTCTCAAGACAAAGACTCAACAATAAACCACGGATACTTTTTAGGAGGTGCTTACGGCAATGTATATATTGAAGCCAGCTTTAAAGACCAACTTTTAAATGGACCATTTATTATCAGGGATAACAAACGAAGAGTATTACTTAAAGGTAGTTTTAATAACAATCAAAAAAATGGTATTTGGGAAAAATACCATTCAAAAGATACCAGTTATTTTCTAAGAAAAAAAACCGAATATATTGTAAATAAACCTGCTGCAATAATTTTAGAAACAGATAGTTCGTCAAGAAAAATTAAAAATAAAAATTATGTGTTGGAATATTTACCCGATACCATCAAAAAATTTGACAGTTTAGTCGAATACCTTACCCTTCAAAAACAAATAGTTCCCAGTAGAAATGGTGGAGCGTTTAATGTATCGGAATATGGAAATTTATTGTCAAGATTTTATAGAGGAATTACTAAAAATTATGTTCCCATTTATGCTGACGCCGAATTAAAAAATAAAATTCTAAAACCAGTTTTTTCTGAAAGCAACAAAGCTGTTTCAATAAAGACATCAGATAACTTTTATTTCTTTGAAGAGTACGGATTATACCAAAGAATAAACAGTATTGGCTTAGAATTAAAAGATGGAACTATGTATTGGGTTTCCTTAAATGATATTGAGCTGAAAGGAATTAATTTAGTGATAGATTATTCTATGTTTAATGCACTAAAACAAAACTTATTGCCAAATAGAATGCTGTTCGAAAATAATGTTTCCAACATAAAAATTAATAGAAACATCAATTGGGAAATTCGGAGTAAACAGATTTTAATGGAAATTTATAGCAGAGAATTATTTAAGTGAAATTGATTTTTTCTTTTTTGGATTTTTTCGAGTATCCTAAAACATAGTTAAATCTATATGCGAGGAACTTATTTTGTATATTAATAAGTTGTGGGGTGTAATTAGGGCCTCGTGAACATCTTTTATATTTACTTTTCTAAATATTAAGGGTTGTTTAGAAATAAAATCAATAGTTCTAAAAGTAGCTTGAACAAAATTTGAAACTTCTTTTTTTGACCAATTTTTTTCTAAATAATTTACAATTGCTTCAAAAGTATTTTCTGCTTCAGAAGTCCACCTTAATTCTTTAGCAATTTTTTATACTTTTTCTTCACTTCATCGTGCTCTCGAGTATTTCCTGTTTCAGATTGTTCTATTCCTTTCTTTATTGATAATTGAACTATTTTAGGCAATTCTTGAAACTAATTTTGTGGTTGACTTTCGAAAATAGAATTAATATAACCAATGAAATATTTATTGTTTGATTCTAATATTTTTTTAGTAAGATTTATTTTTACACTAACTAAACTCATATTTTAGACAATTGGAATTTTAAATTTAACAACATTTTTGAGTAACATAATCACTATTTAAGCTAGTTTTTTATTCTCTTCCACTTCCAATGCAATATTTTCCCAATTTTTATATTCTTGTTCCAATTTAGATTTAAGTTGTTGGTAATTGGCAAAAAACAATTCATTGCTAGAATTTTCTAAAAACGAAGGCAAAGACATTTCTTGATCCAACAGTTTAATTTTATTCTCTATTGCGGCAATTTCTTCTTCTGTTCTTTTTAGTTTATTCTCTAATCTTTTTATCTCTTTCGCCTCTTCTTTTCTCTCGTTGTATGATTTAGTATTTTGCACTTCAACTTTAACTTCACCTGATTTCTTATCTTTTTGCTTTGCTAAATCATCAAGTGTGGATAAATTTTTATCTTTTAAAAAATCATAAATATCTCCTAAATATGGTTTTATTTTTCCCTGATTAAATTCAAATATTTTATCTGTTAGCTCGTGTAAAAAATTTCTATCGTGTGATACAATTATTATCGTACCGTTAAAATTTTTCAAGGCTTCTTTCAACATGTCTTTCGATTTCATGTCGAGGTGATTGGTGGGCTCGTCTAAAATTAGAACGTTGTGTGGTTCTAATAAAAGCTTACACATGGCCAGTCTAGATTTTTCTCCTCCACTTAATACTTTTACTTTTTTTTCTACTTCATCGCCACCAAATAAAAATGAACCCAACAAACTTCTTACTTGTTTTCTAATTTCCCCTTCTGCAACATCATCTATTGTTGCAAAAATTGTTTTTTCCTCATCCAGCATTTCAGCTTGGTTTTGTGCATAGTAACCCACCTTTACCTGATGCCCTAAAAATATGGACCCTTGAGCTTCTAAATTATTGGTTAGAATTTTTACAAGCGTACTTTTCCCTTGACCATTTTTCCCTACAAATGCAACTTTATCTCCACGTTCTATTTCTAAATCAATTCCGTTTAGAACCAATTTGTCGCCATAACTTTTTTTTATGTTTTCGCACCTAAGGCTAACCTTTCCGCTATGAGGAGCCGGGGGAAATTTAAAACGAATGGCTGCGTTTTCTGTGTCGTCTAATTCTACAATATCTAGGCGGTCTAATTTTTTTATTAAGCTTTGTGCAAAGGCAGCCTTACTTGCTTTTGCTCTGTATTTATTTATTAAGGCTTCTGTTTGCTCTATGTATTTTTCTTGGTTTTTTTGTTCGTTCTTTTGTTGCTCAATTCTCTCTTGCCTTAGCTGTACAAACTTAGAATAGTTTGCTTTGTAATCGTAAATTTTTCCGCTTACAATTTCTATGGATCGATTTGTTACCCTATCTAAAAAATCTCTGTCGTGCGATACCATCAACAAGCCACCTGTATAGCCCTGCAAGAAGTTTTCGAGCCATTGAATACTTTCTATATCTAAATGGTTAGTAGGCTCATCCAATAATATAAGAGAAGGTTTTTTTAGTAGAATTTTTGCCAGCTCAATCCTCATTCTCCAGCCACCGCTAAATTCTAAAGTCTGTCTTTCAAAGTCTTCACGAGTGAATCCCAAACCCATTAAAATTTTTTCGGTTTCCGATGCAAAACTGTAACCTCCTATCATGCCAAATCGTTCGTTGGCATCGTTTAGTTGATTTAGAATGGATAAATATTCATCAGATTCGTAATCCTCTCTTGTAGTAACTAAATGCTCTAAATTTTTTATTTTTTGTTCCAGCTCATTTATTTCTTTAAAGGCCGAAACGGCTTCTTCAAAAACAGTTTTGCCGTCTACGTGCTTCATTTCCTGGGCTAAATAACCTATTGTAAATTCTTTGGGGAATGAAATTGTGCCGGTATAAGATTTGTTTTCTCCTGCAATAATTTTTAAGAGAGTAGATTTTCCTGCTCCGTTTTTTCCTACCAAACCAATTCTATCGGAACTTTGAACCAAAAAAGAAACATCGTCAAATAAATCCTTTCCACCAAAGGAAACACCTAAATTTTGTATTGAAATCATACCACAAAAGTAAGTTGTATAATTTAAAAGAAGAATTAAATAATTTTAATATCGGATAAATATATTTTGAGGTTTTAACGATTTTAATAAAAAGATGTATATTTGGGGGTGGAATGGAAAACAAACAACTATAATTTTGATGGCTTAGAAGTTTATTTAAATAGAATTCAAGAAAAAAAGATTCTATTAGATAAGCACAGGCCAATTCCTGCAATAGCGCTAAAAAAAATAAAAGAAAGTTTATCGCTAGAATGGACATATAACTCTAATAGCATAGAGGGCAATACACTTACACTAAGAGAAACCAAAATGGTTATTGAAGAAGGGTTTACGATAAAAGGTAAATCTCTTAGAGAACACTTTGAAGCAGTGAATCACCAAGAAGCAATAGAATATGTAGAACAATTAACAAATGAAAAATACCAGCTAAAAAGTAAAGATATTTTAGAAGTCCATTCCTTAGTTTTAAACAAAATTGAAAAAGATTTCGCAGGCAGATTTAGAACATCAGGAGTTAGAATTTCGGGGGCAAATTTTGTTCCACCAAATGCACTAAAGGTTTCTTTATTAATTGACGAATTAATAGAATGGGTAAACAAAGAGTCTAAAAAATTGCATCCAATAATTAGAGCAACTATCTTTCACCACAGGTTTGTGCATATTCACCCATTCTTTGATGGAAATGGCAGAACAGTAAGGCTAGTTTTTAATTTATTGTTGATGAAAGAAGGTTATCCGCCTGCAATTATTTTAAAAACCGATAGAAAAAAATACTACGATGCATTAAACAAAGCAAACAATGGAGATTACTCAAAATTGCTTTTACTGGTTATTCAGGCAGTAGAAAGAAGCTTAGATATTTACTGTAGTAGTTTAGATAATACCTACGATAATTATATGCCAATACAAAACATTGTAGAAGAGTTGGATGTTCCGTATGGGCAAGAATACATCAGTCTTTTAGCGAGAACAGGAAAAATTGATGCTTTTAAAGAAGGAAGAAATTGGCTTACTTCAAAAGAAGCTGTTTTTAATTATATGAACAAACGTCCTAAAAAAAGAAGAAGCAAGTTTGACGTAATAAAATAAACTTATTTTAAACTCAATAATAAATCTTAAAGTAGGAGAAATACTAGAGGGATAAAAATGCAATACTCTAAAAATAGTATAAATTTAATCTCAAGTGATTATAAATACAATAGTAGCGTAGCTTGAAGGTATTTTATTCAATTTAATAAACTACTTTCTTTTTACTTTTAAAAGCAAAGAATTACCAATAACTATTACATCGCTAAAGGCCATGGAAAAAGCTGCAAGCATTGGGCTTATACCTCCACCTGCAGCAATAGGAATTGCAACAATGTTGTATAAAAATGCCCAAAATAAATTTTGTTTTATGGTATTGTAGCTAAGCATAGAAAGTTCAAAAGCTTCTTCTATTCCCTTTAATTTGTTGTTCTTTAGCACAACCACTTGTGCTGAATTAATAGCCGAGGCGTTTGCATCGGAAAGAGAAATGCCTACGTTAGCTAAAGATAAGGCCGGAGCATCGTTAATTCCATCTCCAATCATAGCAACGTTGGCGGATGTACGAAGTTTTTGTATTTCTATTAATTTTTGTTCGGGTTTTGTTTCATAGTAAACTTCATCAAAATTATATTTTACAGCAAAACTTTCTACCCTATTTTTTTTGTCACCACTCATCAAAACAACTTTTTTGTTTTTGCTTTTTAAGTAAGTCAACATTTCTTCAATACCTTCTCTTGTTTGGTCTTCTATAAAAAGTGTTGCAATTAATTCTTGGTTTTTATACAGACTTACTACTTTAAATAATTCAGAATCTTCTCCTGCAATGAGCTTGTAAATAGTTGATTCAAAATTTGCCTCCACACCTAAGCCAGCAAACTCTTTGTAATCGTCTATTTTTAATATACTACAAGTAGATTCTAATTCTTGCTTTAGCGAAATTGCGATGGGATGACTAGAGAAACTTTCTAAGGTATAAATGATGTTTTTTACAAATTGTTCATCCTGCTTTTCATCAATAGAAATCTTGTTTAATTTAAATTTTCCTGTTGTGAGTGTTCCTGTTTTGTCAAAAACAACAGTATCAATTTTTGCTAATGCCTCTAATGTATTTCCGCCTTTTATTAGCAATCCTTTTTTTGTTGCCAAACCCACTCCAACCATAACAGCAGTAGGCGTTGCCAAACCCATTGCACAGGGGCAAGAAATAACCAAAACCGCTATGCTTCTCAAAAAAGATTCAATTAAACTATGGGTGATAAAATAATTGATTGGAAATGCTATGATAGAAATTGCAACAACACCCAATACAAAATATCCGCTTACTACATCGCCTATTTTTTGAATCTCTGGCTTTGAACTATTGGCATCTTTTACCAATTTTATTATTCCTGAAAGCACTGTTTTGTCTCCTTTTGTTTCTGCTCTTAATTTTAGGGTACCACTTTGTAAAATTGTACCACCAAAAACTTTGCTTCCAAGCGATTTATCAAGAGGGAAAGATTCTCCAGAAATCATTGATTCATCCACTGTACCACTTCCTTCATACACTTCTCCATCGGCAGGAATTTTATCTCCGGACGGAACTAATAATAAGTCGAATTTATTTACTTCGTCAATGCTAATTTCGTTGATTATTTCTCTTCCAAATTGAAGCGAAATTCTTTTTGCTGTTTTAGGTAATTGTCCAACTAAATCTTTTAGAGAATTTGTTGTCTCAAAAACTGCTTTTTGCTCAATAAGCTGCCCTAGCAATACAAAACAAACAATGGATGATGCTGTTTCAAAAAATAATTTATGATGCAAATGTGGGTCATCAAAAAAATAAATCATCGAAAACAAACTGTAGAAAAAAGCCGAAGATGAACCAATTAATATTAAAACGTCCATATTGGGATGTTTCATTTTTAGAGAAGAAACAGCACTTCTTCCAAAATGTATTACACCCAAAGAAAAAACTGGAAATGATAAAAAGAGTTGAAAAAAAGAATTTTCAAGAAAAGAAATTCCAGTAAAAAAATGTCCAAACAACAAAGGTGTTGTAAGAATGAGAGAAAAAATAAATTTTTGAGTAATTGTAATTTCTTTTTTTAAATTTTTGGCATCTTGAACTTTGTATCCGAGCTTATTAATTCCAGTAATAATAGATTCTAATTTCTGTTGTTCTACCTCCTCAAAAACAACTTCCCCCGTTAGGAATTCTACACGAGGATTTTGTACTTGCTCTTTTATTAAAAAATTGGAAACTGTTTTTGCACAATCCATGCAAGTCATTCCTGTAACTTTTAGTACTTGTGTTTTTCTTTCTTCTCTTTCCATTTCTAAATTTTATCTCTCATGTATTCCCAAAGAACTATGCCAACAGAAACCGAAACATTTAAAGAATGTTTTGCACCTATTTGTGGAATTTCTATAACATTGTGGCAGATCTCAATAATATTTTGGTCTACGCCGTTTACTTCGTTTCCAAAAACTAGGACGATAGGTGTAGTTTGTATGTTAAACATGTTCTGCAACATTTTGCTGTTTGTGGTTTGCTCTACAGCAAAAATTTTTACGCCAGAATTCTTTAACTCTGAAACCAATTCAGTAGCGCTTTTGTGGTATTCCCAATCTACGGAAAGTTCGGCACCAAGTGCAGTTTTGTGAATTTCTCTATCGGGAGGTGTGCCTGTGATGCCGCAAAGAAATAATTTTTTAATTCCAAAAGCATCAGAGGTTCTAAAGGTAGAGCCCACGTTGTGCAGGCTTCTTACGTTGTCTAAAACAATATAAACTTCTTGTTTTTTTTTATTTTTTACTTCTTCAATCGATGGTCTGTTGAGTTCTGAGAGCGATAATTTTTTATTTGTAAGTAAATTCATTTCAAACTAAAAATATATTTTCTTACAAAGGTTAACATTTTTATTTTGAAAATTAGTAGTCTCGACGAGAATCGAACTCATATCAAAAGTTTAGGATACTTCTATTCTATCCATTGAACTACGAGACCATATTTTATTTTAAAGAACTTTTATTTTACTGCAGAACCTTCTTCTGTTTCTTGTTTTGTAGGACTAACAAACGACAATTCTCCTTTTGAATTTTCTGCCATTAATATCATTCCATGCGATTCTATCCCTTTAATTTTTCGTGGTGCTAAATTAACTAAAATAATTACTTTTTGACCTACAATTTTTTCGGGCTCATAAAACGCTGCAATTCCTGATACTACTGTTCTTGTATCTATTCCTGTATCAATTTTTAAGTGAAGTAATTTGTCGGTTTTTGGAACTTTTTGTGCTTCTACTATTTTGCCCACTCTTATGTCCATCTTTTGAAAATCGTCGAAGCTAATTTCGGGCTTGGGTTCCGCAATTTTAGCACCTGTAGTTTCGTTACTTTTTTTCTTGTTTATAAGTTTTGAAACTTGCAATTCTATTGTGGCATCCTCTACTTTTTGGAACAATAAAAATCCTTCATTAATTTTTGTTCCACTTTTTAAATTATTGAGTTGACTTGCTCTCTCCCATTCCATTTTTTCTGAGCCAAGCATTTCTATAATCTTGTTTGCTGTAAAAGGTAAAAATGGTTCCATTACAATGGATAAATTTTGACAGATCTGTAAACACAAATTAATAATAACGTTTACTCTTGTTGGCTCTGTTTTTATTAATTTCCAAGGCTCTGTTTCGGCCAAAAATTTGTTGCCAATTCTTGCTAAATTCATTAGCTCGGCAAGGGCTTCTCTAAAACGAAATGCTTCTATGGCAATAGATATTTTATCAGGCATCTTGCATACTTCTTCCATCAATAAAATATCTTCTTTGGTATATTGATCTACTTCGGGAATATTCCCTTCAAAAAATTTATGAGTAAGAACAACTGTTCGGTTTACAAAATTTCCTAGAATGGCCACCAACTCATTGTTTACTCTTGCCTGAAAATCTTTCCAAGTAAATTCACTGTCTTTGGTTTCGGGTAAAATGGAAGTAAGGTAAAATCTTAATTCGTCTTGTTTGTTTGGAAATTCGTGCAAATATTCATGCATTTCTATGCTCCAATGCCTGCTTGTACTCATTTTATCTCCCTCTAAATTCATAAACTCATTTGCAGGAACATTGGTGGGTAAAATAAATTCTCCGTGAGCCATTAGCATTAAGGGAAAGGTTATGCAGTGAAAAACAATATTGTCTTTTCCAATGAAATGAATTAAGCTGGTTTCTTTGTCTTTCCAATACAATTCCCAATTTTTTCCATTGTCTAAAGCCCATTGTTTTGTGGCCGAAATATACCCTATTGGTGCATCAAACCACACGTACAACACTTTCCCTTTTCCGTTTTGCAATGGCACTTCTACTCCCCAATCTAAATCACGTGTCATTGCTCTTGGTCTTAAACCATCGTTTATCCACGATTTGCATTGCCCGTAAACAGTGGGCTTCCAATCTTTGTTACTTTCTATAAATGCATCAATATCTGCCTGCATTTCATCCATTGGTAAAAACCAGTTTGTGGTTTTCTTTAAAATTGGAGCTAAGCCTGTGAGCACTGATATGGGATTTATAAGTTCTGTTGGAGTTAAATCGCTTCCACATCTTTCGCATTGATCTCCAAATGCATTGGGGTTTGAACATTTTGGGCAAGTACCTTTTATGTATCTGTCTGCTAAAAATTTTTGTGCTTTTTCATCGTAATATTGCTCTGTTTCTTGCTCTACCAATTTTCCTTTTTCGTACATTTTTAAAAAGAAATCTTGAGCTGTTTTGTGGTGTATAGCCGAACTTGTTCTGTGAAAAATATCAAAAGAAATACCCAATTGCTCAAAACTATTCTTATTTAGGGCATGGTATTTATCAATTATTTGTTGTGGTGTGGTGTTTTCGCTTACTGCTTGGTTAGCAATGGCGGTTCCATGTTCGTCGCTTCCGCAAACAAAAACAACATCTTTCTTTTTGCTTCTTAAATACCTTACGTAAATGTCGGCTGGCAAATATGCTCCCGCCAGATGTCCAATGTGTTTAGGTCCATTGGCATAGGGCAAAGCGGCCGTTATTGTGTGTCTTTTTGGGGTCAATTTTTTGGTTCTTTAAAGGTGCAAACTTCCTCAAAATAGTTTAAACTTCCCAATAAATGCTATTAATATTCGCAAAAGCATCCACATTAAAATTAAAATTTGAAAAGAACAAACTCAAAACAATTATCTTTTTATCTTTGCCAACATGAGTATTACAATAGAGCAAATAAAAGCTCTAAGTTCCAGAAAAGAGGAACTGAGGAGGCATCTTTGACGTAGATTACCAGCTACGTCAAATAGAAGAAGAGGAAGAAAAAACATTGGCACCAGGCTTTTGGGACGACCCTAAGAAAGCCGAATTGGTGATGAAAGCAATAAGAGAAAAAAAGCAATGGACAGATTCGTTTAAAAACGTTTCTAAAAGTTGTGATGACCTTGAAGTTGTTTTTGAGTTCTTTATTTCTGGTGATGTAAGTGAAGAGGAATTGCAAGTGCAGTTTTTAACTACAGAAAAAGTTCTAGAAGACCTTGAGTTTAAGAATATGCTCAGTGGTAAAGAAGATTCATTAAGTGCTATTCTTACCATAAACTCTGGGGCCGGTGGCACCGAAAGTTGCGATTGGGCTTCAATGCTAATGAGAATGTATATGATGTGGGCAGAAAAGCATGGATTTAAAATTACTGAAGAAGACTTTCAGGAAGGCGATGTGGCAGGAATAAAATCTGTTACACTGCAAATAGAAGGGCCCTTTGCCTATGGTTATTTAAAAGGTGAAAGTGGCGTTCATCGTTTGGTAAGAATTTCTCCATTTGATGCAAATGCCAAACGACACACTTCATTTGCATCTGTTTATGCCTATCCCCTGATAGACGATACTATAAACATAGAGATAAATCCTGCAGACATAGAATGGGATACTTTTAGATCGGGAGGCGCAGGAGGCCAAAACGTTAACAAAGTAGAAACGGCAGTAAGGGTAACGCACAAGCCTTCTGGTATTATTATCAAAAACCAAGAATCAAGGTCTCAATTGCAGAACAAAGAAAAAGCCTTGCAATTGCTAAAATCTCAGTTGTATGAATTGGAGATGAGGAAAAGACAAGAATCTATTGATGCAATTGAAGGTTCAAAAATGAAAATTGAATGGGGTTCGCAAATAAGAAACTATGTGTTGCATCCCTATAAATTGATAAAAGATGTAAGAACAGGCTACGAAACCTCCAATACACAAGGGGTTTTAGATGGAGATTTAGACGAGTTTATCAAATCTTTTTTAATGGAATACGGAAAAGCTAAAGAAAATAAAAAAACAAATTTTATATGAACTATAAAAAAATATTAATCACTGGAGGCGCCGGATTTATAGGTTCTCATGTGGTAAGACGATTTATTAAAAATTATCCAAATTGTAAAATAGTAAATTTAGATGCTCTAACTTATGCAGGAAATCTATTAAATATTTCGGATGTAGAACACAGCGAAAATTACAGCTTTGTAAAAGGAGATATTGTTGACGGTGATTTTATTTTTAAACTTTTTGAAAAAGAACAATTTGATGCCGTAATTCATTTAGCAGCAGAATCGCATGTGGATAGATCTATTGCAAATCCGATGGATTTTATCTTAACAAATGTTGTTGGCACAGTTAATCTTTTAAATGCTGCCAAACACATTTGGAAATTAGACAAAGAAGGATTTTCTAATAAGTTGTTTTATCATGTATCTACTGATGAAGTGTACGGTTCTTTGGGTGAAACAGGTATGTTTTTAGAAACTACCTCATACGACCCTAGAAGTCCATATTCTGCATCAAAAGCAAGCTCTGATCATTTTGTTAGAGCTTATCATCATACGTATGGAATTCCGGTAATTATTTCTAACTGTTCTAACAATTACGGTTCTCATCAATTTCCAGAAAAACTAATTCCTTTGTTTATTCACAACATAAAAAACAATAAACCATTGCCTGTTTACGGCAAAGGAGAAAATGTAAGAGATTGGTTGTGGGTAGATGATCATGCAAGAGCCATTGAGGTAATTTTTAACTCAAATAAGATTGGCGAAACATACAATATTGGCGGTCATAACGAGTGGAAAAACATTGACCTTATTAAAGTAATGTGTAAGGTAATGGACAGAAAATTGGGAAGAGCTGAAGGTGATTCTGAAAAGCTAATTACTTATGTGCAAGACCGTGCAGGGCATGATATGAGGTATGCCATTGACTCTACAAAACTTCAAAACGATTTGGGTTGGAAACCATCGTTACAATTTGAAGAAGGAATTGAAAAAACAATAGACTGGTATTTGGCCAACGAAAAATGGCTAGAGAATGTAACCAGCGGAGAATATTTAAAATATTACGAAACTCAATACGGACAGAGGAGTTCGGCTAATACTATATAATATGTTTGACAAAATATTTTTTGAAGGGGACATTAAAAACTCTTCATTTTTAATTACCGGAGGAGCAGGATTCATTGGGTCTAACCTTGCCGAATATCTTTTAAAATATGGTGCAGGAAAAGTTAGAGTTTTTGATAATTTGTCCACCGGTTTTTATGAAAACATTGAGGGCTTTGTTTCTCTTCCTAATTTTGAATTTGTAAATGGAGACATTCAAAATGTTGACGAATGCCATAATGCCTGCCAAGGAATTGATTATGTTTTGCACCAGGCAGCCTTAGGCTCCGTGCCCAGAAGCATAGAAAATCCAATTGCTACTAACGGTTCTAACATTGACGGTTTTTTGAACATGTTGGTGGCGGCAAAAGATTCAAAGGTTAAAAGATTTGTGTATGCAAGTTCCTCATCGGTGTATGGCGATAGTCCTATTTTACCAAAAAGTGAAAATCAAATTGGTGCCCCACTTTCACCGTATGCCGTAACAAAATATGTGAATGAGTTGTATGCGGGAGTTTTTTATAAAACCTACGGTTTAGAAGTAATTGGGCTAAGGTATTTTAATATTTTTGGACCACGACAAAATCCTAAAGGTGCTTATGCTGCTGCTATTCCATTGTTTATGGATGCCATTTTAAGCAATGAATCACCTTACATTAATGGAGATGGGGAGCAATCTAGAGATTTTACTTTTGTAGAAAATGCTGTTCAGGCTAATATAAAAGCACTTTACACCAAAGACCCATTAGCAATAGGCGAAGTATTTAATATTGCTTGTGGAGATAGAATTACAATTAATCAATTGTTTCAGATGCTAAAAGATTATTCTAATTCTTCTGTAAATGCAGCGTATAGAGAGCCAAGAGCAGGTGACATAAAAGACTCTTTGGCGGATATTTCACGTGCTAACAAAATGCTTGGATATTCTCCAGAATTTGAGGTTAGAAAAGGATTACAGATAACGCTTGATTGGTTTAAAAATAAATTTTATTAAATTGAATTTCTTCAAGAATCTATTTTCGGGAAAAGAAAAAAGGGAAGAATCGCTTATCAAAGATTTTTCAGAAATTGGCATTGATATGCACTCCCATTTTATTCCAGGTATTGATGATGGAGCCGCAACAATTCAAGACTCAATTGATTTAATTAGAAAAATGGTGGATTTTGGTTATAAAAAAATTTATACCACGCCACACATCATGTCTGATTATTATAAAAACACACCCGAAATAATTTTAAGTGGTTTAGAACAAGTGAGAGAGGCCATTAAACAAAATGGAATTCCTGTTGAGCTTTATGCAGCAGCAGAATATTACTGTGACTTTGAATTTTCCAGCAAAATTGGCAAAGAGAAACTATTAACTTTTGGCGACAATTATATCTTGTTTGAAGTTTCTTATTTAAATGCTCCAGAAAACATTAGTGATGTTATTTTTATGCTCCAATCCAATGGTTACAGACCGGTTTTGGCTCATCCCGAACGTTATCCTTACTGGTTCAGTAATTATAAAATCTATTCTGAGTTAAAAAATAAAGGGGCTTTGCTTCAACTAAATATAAATTCACTTACAGGTTATTATTCCCCTGCAACAAAAAAGATTGGAGAAAAATTAATTGCAGATAATCTTATTGATTTTATTGGCAGCGATTGCCACCATTCTGGCCACATAAACTTAATGCACCAAGCGTTAAAAAACCCTTACCTAAAAACACTTTTGGAATCTGGTAATTTAAAAAATAAGTTTCTGTAATTTTATTCTTCTTTTAACCAGCTGGAATACATCAAATAATTATTGGCAATTCTATTTATTTCGCCTTCAATTAATTTTTGGTCTACTTTCTTTACAAATTTGGCCGGCACTCCTGCGTAAATACTTCCAGCTTCAACAACTGTGTTTTCTAACAACACTGCTCCAGCGGCAATAATACTGTTGCTACCCACCACACAATTATCCATTACTATGGCTCCCATGCCCACTAAAACATTGTTGTGCAAGGTGCAGCCATGAACAATAGCATTGTGCCCTATTGAAACGTTATCGCCAATAACTGTTTTTGTTTTTTGATAAGTGCAATGTATAACTGCCCCGTCTTGAACATTAACTTTATTTCCCATTTTAATGGAATTTACATCACCTCTTACCACCGCATTAAACCAAACACTGCATTCGTCACCCATTTCTACATCGCCCACTAATGTTGAGTTTTCTGCAAAGTAACAATTAGCGCCATGTTTGGGGAATACTCCTTTTATTGATTTTATAAGTGCCATATATTTATTTGGTGGTTTTGAAAATAAAACAAAAAAGCTGCCTTTTTCAAGACAGCTTTTCTACTACAATTTATAAAAAAATTAAACTAATGAAACTCTTTTGAAATCTGTAATTGCTAAATCTTTGTCAATACTTTTTACATATTGATTTACTGTCATTTTATTGTCTTTGATGTATTCTTGATTGAGCAAGGTACTTTCTTTGTAAAATTTTTGAATTTTACCTTGAGCAATTTTTTCTAACATTTCTTCTGGTTTTCCTTCTTGACGTGCTTGATCTTTTGCAATTTCTACTTCTCTTTCTAAAGTTGAGGCATCTACATCGCCCTTGTCTAAAGCAACAGGAGCCATTGCAGCGGCTTGCATAGCCACATTTTTTGCAACTTCTTCGCTAACATTTGCCTGATTAAATCCTACAATTGTTGCCAATTTATTTCCCGGGTGAATGTATGAATAAACGTATTCGGCATTAACTGTTTCGTACCTACTCAATTCTATTTTCTCGCCAATTTTTGCAACGTAATCTAATATTCTATCAGAAATTTTAATTCCATCTATTGCATTTTCTTTTAATTCGTCAATGCTAGAAGGGTTAGTAGAATTTGCCGTTTCTAAAATAGAATTTGCAAATGAACCAAAGTCTGCATTAATGGCAACAAAATCCGTTTCGCAGTTTAGGCAAATAATTGTTCCTCTTTTTTTGTCGGCAGTAACTTTCGCAATTACTTGTCCTTCTTTTGCATCTCTATCTCCACGGTTTGCTGCAACTTTTTGTCCTTTTTTTCTAAGGTAGTCTATAGCTTTTTCAAAATCTCCGCCACTTTCTGTTAATGCTTTTTTGCAGTCCATCATACCCGCTCCGGTAGTGGATCTTAATTTGTTTACATCTGCTGCTGTAATTGTTACTGTTGTCATATTTATTTTTTTGAAATATTTTTATTGATTAAAAAAAAATCCAAAATCGTTTTTTAGACTTTGGATTTTTTCCATAGGTTTAAAACCCAATATTATGCTTTTCTTGCTCTTTTTGGAGCTCCTTCGGCAGAAACTCTTTTTGGTTTTCTTCCTTCTTCCTCAGCTTCAGCTAAAAGTTTTGCTGCTTTTAATTCTATTTCAGAACCTTCCTTTTCTTCTGTTTCTTTTTCTTTGTCAACTTTTCTTTCCGACAATCCTTCTTGCATTGCAGAAGTGATTACATTCAAAATTAGTTGAACAGATTTTGTTGCATCATCATTTGCAGGAATAGCGTAATCTATTAAATTGGGATTTGAGTTGGTATCTACAATTCCAAAAGTTGGTATTCCAAGTCTTTTTGCTTCGGCAACTGCAATGTGTTCTTTGTGAATATCTACAATAAACAGTGCAGCAGGCAAACGAGTAAGGTCGGCAATGCTACCCAAAGTTTTTTCTAATTTTTCTCTTTCTCTTGTGATAAGTAATTTCTCTCTTTTTGCAATTACATCAAAAGTACCGTCAGTTGCCATTTTATCAATTAACGACATTTTTTTAATTGCCTTACGAATAGTTGCAAAGTTGGTTAGCATTCCACCCGGCCATCTTTCAGTAACATAAGGCATATTTATGTTTTGAACTGTATTGGCAACAATATCTTTTGCTTGTTTTTTGGTTGCAACAAACAAGACTTTTTTTCCAGACTTTGCAATTTGCTTTAAAGCTTCTGCAGCTTCGTCTAACTTAACTAAAGTCTTATTAAGATCTATAATATGAATTCCATTTTTCTCCATAAAAATGTAAGGAGCCATGTTTGGATTCCATTTTCTTTTAAGGTGACCAAAGTGAACACCTGCTTCAAGAAGATCGTTATAATTTGTTCTAGACATGTAATTTTTTTTATTGGTAATGAATAATGATTAACGTTTACTGAATTGGAATCTCTTTCTTGCTTTCTTTTGACCAGGTTTTTTTCTTTCTACCATTCTTGGATCTCTTGTTAGCAATCCTGCTGGTTTAAGCATTGGACGGTAGTCGGCAGAAATTTCACACAATGCTTTTGAAATACCTAATCTTACGGCTTCGGCTTGACCTTTAAAACCACCACCCGCAACATTTACTTTTACGTCGTATTGGTTTTGGTTATTGGTAACTTCAAACGCTTGCGTTACTATGTAGTGAAGAATTCCTGTAGCGAAATATTCTTTGTAATCGCGGTCGTTTACCGTTATTTTTCCACTGCCTTTTTTTAGATATACTCTAGCAACAGCTGTTTTTCTTCTTCCGGATGTATTGGTTAATTCCATTTATTTTATTACTTCAATGAATTAATATTAATTTGCTTTGGTTGTTGTGCTTCGTGCGGATGCTGAGTTCCTGCATAAACAAAAAGGTTGCCATTGATTGCTCTTCCTAATTTGTTTTTAGGCAACATTCCTTTAACAGCCATTTTAATTATTCTTTCGGGATGTTTGTTTAGCAACTCTTTTGGAGAAGTAAATCTTTGTCCACCTGGATAACCGGTGTGGCGAGTATACACTTTTGCATCTACTTTAGAGCCAGTAAGAACAACCTTTTCTGCGTTAATAATAACGATGTTGTCTCCACAATCTACGTGTGGTGTAAAGTTTGTTTTATACTTGCCTCTTACAAGTTTTGCTACTTTTGTTGCTAGTCTTCCTAACACTTCGTTTTCTGCATCTATCAAAAGCCACTCTTTATTAACGGTTGCTTTGTTTGCCGAAACTGTTTTATAACTTAATGTATCCACCTGATATCTAATTAATTAATCACTTTTTTATACTTTCCCTTTTGTTTTAAGGGCTGCAAATGTAAAAACAATTTTATTTTATTCAAAATTATCAACACTATTTTTTTAAAATCCTTTAATTCTTTGATTTAAGTTGTTCAAAACAATTAAACTCGCAACAAAAATCAACAAAGTGTATTTTTAACACTATAAATACAAAAACATGGAATTAATAGATCTTTTTGATGAAAATGGACATAAGATAAGTCCGGGGCTGCCTGCACACATCACCAATTACTTAATTGATATAGATGGAACTGTTTGTGAAGATATTCCTAACGAAGAGCCCGAGAGAATGCTTACAGCAGAATTAATTCCCGGCGCTTTGGATATGATTAATAAGTGGTACGATGAAGGGAACATTATAACTTTTTTTACCTCAAGGCTAGATCTACATAGAGAGTATACAGAAAAATGGTTAGCAGTAAATAATTTTAAACACCATGCCATCATCTTTAATAAACCTCGTGGTGGCAATTATCATTGGATTGATGATAGGGTTTGTTAAAGCCACAAAGTTTAAAGGTAAGTTTACCGATTTTGTAAAAAAAGAAAAGACCATTTGGGTGTTTGAGGACCGCAAAAAGGATTAAACTTCTCTATTTAGGCCATTTGTCCATTTTAAATATTACACGGCAGCCGTAAATAATTTTTTATATTTTTATTCTTATTAATTAAGTGAACGCAATATGAATAAGAGAAACTTTCTAAAAAACTCAGCACTGCTGGGAGTTGCTTCGGCAATAGGAATACCTTCATTTTCTAAAATACTAGAAAATTCTAAACACATTCCAGAAGATGAATTGGCACAAGACGATACGTTCTGGAATTCTATAAGAGGCGGATACAAACTAAAACCAGATTACATTAATTTGGAAAACGGTTACTACAATTTTATGCCAACAGAAATTCTAGAAAAATATATTGAACATGTAAAAGAAATAAATTATCAAGGTTCTTTTTATTTGCGAACGGTTCAATTTGACAACAAAAAAAGAATTGCTGCAAAATTATCAGAGATGCTTGGATGCAAAGATGATGAATTGATAATTACCAGAAACACCACAGAATCTTTAGACATGGTAATTGCCGGACAAAACTGGCAACAGGGAGATGAAGCCGTTATGGCTGAACAAGATTACGGAGCTATGTTGGACATGTTTAAACAAATTTCTAAACGGTATGGAACAGTTAATAAAATTATTTCTGTTCCTAATCACCCAAAATCCGACGAGGAAATTGTGGAACTTTATTCCAATGCCATTACACCCAAAACAAAATTATTAATGGTTTGCCATGTTATAAATATTACTGGTCAAATTTTACCCGTGAAAAAGATATGTGAAATGGCAAAAAGCAAAAACGTAAAAGTTATGGTGGATGGAGCTCATGCTTTTGCTCACATAAAATTTAATCTACCAGATATTAATTGCGATTACTACGGTTGTAGTTTACACAAATGGCTTAGTGCTCCTCTAGGAGCCGGTATTTTGTATGTGCGAAAGGAAGAAATAAAAAATATCTGGCCAATTTTTGCGGAGGCAGAAAAAGACATGAACGATATTTTACGCTTAAACCATACAGGCACCATTCCTGTGCATGTAGATTTGGGCATTGAAAACGCCATAAACTACTACACTACCATTGGCATAGATAGAAAAGAAGCCCGGTTGCGTTTTTTGCAAAATTATTGGACCAGTAGAGTAAGAGAATTACCAAATGTTGTTTTAAATACCCCCAAAGAAAAGAATAGAGCTTGCGCTATTGCAAATGTGGGTATTAAAAATATTAAACCTTCGGAATTGTGTAAAACGTTATTAGATAAGTATAAAATATTTACAGTGGCAATAGATTATGCCGGAGTTCAGGGCTGCCGAATTACACCAAATATTTACACCAGCACTAAAGAATTAGATTTATTGGTGAAGGCAATAAAAGAAATGGTGGCATAAATTAAATTTTACAAAAGTAATTTTTAGCAATATCAGCTCAACTTAAAAAAGAATGTCCTTCGTATACCTAAATTACGTTACATTAATTTAAAAATAAATCTAACATTTGCACTGCACAATAATAATAATGGACTTAATAGATATACTTAATAATTACGACATTATAACATTAACCATATTGGTTGTTTTGTCATTTATTGCAGGTTTTGTAGATGCGGTGGTAGGCGGTGGTGGCCTTATTCAAATTCCAGCACTCCTTATTTCTTTTCCTCAAACTGCTCTTCCTACAATTTTTGGAACCAACAAAATTGCATCATTAGCAGGAACAAGTATATCGGCAATAGGTTATTCTAAACGAATAAATTTTAACTTTAAATTACTTTTTGTTGTTTCAGTTTGCGCTGGACTTTCATCGTTTTTAGGAGCCAAAATAGTTAGTTTTATTAATGTAGAATTTCTTAAGCCATTTATTCTAGTTGTATTAATTGCCGTTGCTGTTTACACTTTTATTAAAAAGGATTTAGGCTCTGTTCCATCAAAAAATTTATCCTTGAATAAACAAATTATCTACGGTTCATTATTGGGTTTTGGTGTTGGTTTTTATGATGGATTTTTTGGACCTGGAACAGGCAGTTTTTTTGTATTAGGTTTTGTTGTTCTGTTGGGCTTTGAATTTGTTCATGCCTCAGCCTATGCCAAAGTAATAAATTGCATGACTAATATTTCGGCATTAATGGTTTTTATAAAACAAGGTAATTATTTGTTAGAACTTGCGATATTAATGTCGGTTTGCAACATAACAGGAAATTTTGTTGGCACTAGACTAGCCTTGAAAAAGGGAAATGCCTTTGTTAGAACAATTTTTTTAGTGATTGTAACACTAATGATTTTGAGATATGCTTATGACATATTTATAAAACATTGAAACTTTATTAATGAGTAAATAGAGATTTTTGAACATGTTGTAATTTGTAAAGGTGCTCTACTCATTCTTTAGTCTGGCGCAAAGATAATGGCGTTCGGGACTAAGGACATTTAAATAAAATCTTTATATTTGATTTATGTTTGATGGAGGACATAAAAGTAATAATCAGCCCGTAATGGAGGAATAAAAAATTTATTGTGGCGAGAGAGGTTTAATAAAAATAGAAAATGTATGAAGTCCTAAGTCCTTTGGGTTATTCAATGCTTCATACTAAGGAAAGATGGAGTGGAATAGAAAGCACAAATGCTTAGCCTATGAATAAAAACACGAGTGAAAAACTAATGATGTACCTAAATATATTTTTTTGGTTTTATTGAACTATTATTTTTTTTATCAGCACATTTTTCTGTTCCTCAGTTACTTTTACTACATACATTCCTTTGCGGAATTGCTGAACATCTAACATGTTTTGATTTCTTGCTTTATAGATTGTTTGTCCCACGTAATTAATTATTTCAATTTCAAAATTTGTACTATTTTTTGAAAAAGTTAGATTAAGAAAATCTGTTGCGGGATTTGGAGAAATAAGGAGTGAGTTGATTTCTTTTGCAGTGGAGCTAGAACTTAAATTACAATTAAGAAGGTTTATGTTTTGATGAATATCTAAAAACTGCTTAAGAACTGACACCAATGAATCGGAAAACAATTTGCGGTTAGAATAATTATCACGAACATTGGCATAGTTGCATTCTATTTGCAGGCCATTAACGGTGTTGCCTACTGAATAACTTGTATGGTTTGCTGTATTGTAACCACCACTGTAATAATTGTCTGTTGTTTCTGGAAATGGTATTTGTTGGCTGGGAACTGATGGATAACCAGCATTGCCAAACAAAGTTCCTAAGGCAAAATTACCTCTTAATAATTCTGCATGACTATATCCATTTGAATTAGTTGCAACTAAATTTTGAATTGAGCTGTAATCAATGTATTGGTTGGTGTTTAATACACTGTCGGCCAAAACCAATTCATTGTCGTATAATAAGTATCCTAACTCAAGTCTCTGAATTAGGTTCCCGTGACCATGCAGGTCAATATAAAATGCTTTCCCTCCAAATACATTTTGAGCCCTGGCTTGGGCGGTATCAATAAAATTATTGAATTCGTTCCATGCATTTGCTGCTATTGGATTTCCACAAGCTCCATCGGCAATATTTCTGTTGCAATCTAATTTAGACCTGTGTAAATTGCAATAAATAATGTAAGGATGACATCCAGTAGCAGTTACAAAAGCGGTATCAATTTGTTGAGCCAGTTCAATTGTATTTGCATCTGAAACTAGAACGGCGCTATTGCAAGTGCGGTTGGGAATATCTGAAGGAAGGAGATTACCGCCATGAGGCACTGAAATAATTATTGGCAGATTCCCTGAATGGTACTCTGTATAGTTATTGACGCCATAAATAATTTGGGAATAACTTTGTAAACAATAAATTAAAGCTAATGCTAAGAATATTATTTTTTGCACGAGCTAAAATTACTTTTTTTTCTTTGTTTTAAATTTGTTTTTGGTTTTTATGACGGAGGCAAAGTGGAATGCAGATTTGCATAGCAGGTATTTTGAAGTACAAATGTTTATTAGCCGCGGCTAAAGAATACTAAACTTTATTATACCAAGATTACGCAGTTGAAAAAAGTTTTTAATTTTGGTGTATAAATTCAACTGCGTAGCAATAGAAAAAATTGCGTATGAAATTAGAGCTATCCTTTACCAATAAAGAGATTACAAACACTTTCCTTAGTCCGAGGCAAAGATAAATGTGTTAGGGACCAAGGACATTTAAATAAAATCTTTATATTTGATTTATGACAGGTGGAGGATATAAAAATAGAAAATGTATGAAGTCTTTAGTCCCTTAGCTTATTAAATGCTTCAGATGGAGGAAAGAAGGATAAAGTGGATTACTACCTACCATAGACGCTAAATGTTTTATTATTAAAATTTAAAAAAATAAAAAAATATGCAGAAACCAAGTTTTCACAAAGAAGAGCTAGAACGTTTAAATAGCTTAAGGTCATATTTAGTTTTAGACAGTGAATCAGATAAAGAAATAGATTGTCTTACAGAACTTGCATCTGAAATTTGTGAAACGCCAATTTCATTGGTTAGTTTGGTGGATAGTGACAGGCAGTGGTTTAAATCTAAAGTAGGTCTGCAGGCAAGCGAAACAAGCAGAGATATAGCATTTTGTGCACACGCAATCGTCCAATCCGAAGAAATGTTTATCATTGAAGATGCCACAAAAGATGAACGTTTTTTTGACAATCCTTTGGTTGTAAATGCACCATTAGTAATATTCTATGCGGGAGTTGTATTAAAAAGCGATACAAATTATCCATTAGGAACGCTGTGTGTTATTGACAATCAACCGCGAAAATTAAATGATAAACAAATTAGAGCACTTAAAACCATTGCAAGGCAAATAATGAACTTGCTTAATTACAAAAAAGTGTTGCGTTTGGGGGAGGAATTGAGACTTCAATTGGCGCAAAAGAATCAAGAACTAGAAAGTTTTGCATCAATTGCAGCACACGATTTAAAATCTCCGCTCATAAACATTATGAGTGTTGCAAATTTATTTTCTAAAACATACGAATTACAATTAGACTCTAAAGGTAGTGTTATGTTAGACTTAATTGAAAAGTCAGCTAAGCGACTTTCTTTAATGATTGATGGGTTATTGCAGTTTTCAAAAATTGATGGCATGAGTTTATTACTAAAATCTAAAGTAACCTTAAGCGAAACAATAACCGAACTCGCAGCATTGATTGGTAACAATAACAATTTAAAAATTTTGCTGTACTCAGATTTAACAACTATTGAAACATATCCTATACTACTTGATCAAATTCTGATGAATTTATTTTCAAATTCACTAAAATATAACCACACAAAAATAGCAGAAATTGAACTTTATGTTTCCGAGAATCCCAGCCATTATTTATTTATAGTTAAAGACAATGGCCCAGGAATAGATAAGAAATACCAAGGCGCTATTTTTAATTTATTTCAGACCGCTACCAATAAAGATCAATTTGGCAATAAAGGAAATGGCATAGGCTTGGCTCTAGTAAAGAAAATTATAGAAAAACTTGGAGGCAAAATTTATGTAGAATCTGAATTAGGACATGGAGCTGAGTTTCATTTTTCCATTTCTAAATAGTTGAACCTCAAATTCTCGTAAGCCTAATAAAATTAATCGATTTGAATGAAAATATAGGATTTAAACCTACCGTTTTCTTTTGTATAATATTAAAAACATGGCATTTATTCGGAGCGAAAAACGGCCTCATGAATACCTTAATGAATAAATTAAATGATGAATAAAAAGTAAGGCAGGTTTGGGCAGCTTCCCAATATAAAAATTCTATAAATGACTTTTTGAGGTTGTACTAATAGAATAAAAGTGAGTACTCAAATAATTTTATTCAATTGAACTAAAACAAAATTTACAATACGGCAAGCAAAGAAAGAGATGGGTGGCACATTGCATAAAAAGAAATTAAACTTATGTTTTACCTTTCTGTTTTGATAAAATTTGTTTTTTGTATGTTTGTGTTATAAAAAACAAAATATATGTACGGTTTAGTAAATAAAGCAATTCAAGATTTAGTGTGCGAAAAGTTTGGAGAAGATAAATGGCTTGAAATAAAAAAAATGTCAAATTTTGAAGACGATTTTTTTATAGGTCTGCAATCCTACCCGGATTCATTGACCTATGAATTGGTTAAAAATTCATCAAAAGTTTTAGGGGCAGAGTCCTCTGTAATAATGGAAGCTTTTGGAGAATATTGGATTTTATTTACCGCTAAAGAAGGTTATGGCGAAATGTTAGATTTGGCAGGAGATAGCTTAGCAGAATTTTTAAATAATTTAGATATGCTTCACAACAGGGTAAACAACATTATGCCCGAGTTAGTAGCGCCTCAATTTTCAACCCGAAATGAAACTACCAATTCAATAGAGTTGGAGTACAGATCAAAACGACAAGGAATGGCCCCAATGGTGGTAGGGCTTTTGAGAGGTTTGGGCATAAGATTTAATAAAGAAAATATGAAAATTGAACATATTCAACAAAAAAACGACGTAAATGATTGTGATGTTTTTAAAATTGAGTGGTAAAGTTTAATGGAAAAACCTACTACCCCAATTAATGAGCAAAACAGGTTAGGTGCACTAAATTCTTATGAAATATTAGATACACTAGAAGAAAAAGAGTACAATGATATTATTGCTCTTGCAAGTCAAATTTGTGGAACCAACATTTCAATTATCAGCTTTATTGATGAATACAGACAATGGTTTAAAGCAAGTCTTGGATTAAAGCTAAAACAAACTCCTCGCGAGATTTCTTTTTGCGGACATGCCATTAATACCCCTAACGAAATTTTTGTTGTTTCTGACGCCAGGATTGATAAAAGATTTTCTGATAATCCTTTAGTAACAGGAGAACCACATATTGTTTTTTATGCCGGTGTACCGCTAGTTGATGACAATGGATTTGCATTAGGAACCATTTGCGTTTTAGATTCGGCCCCTAAAGAGCTCAACAAAAATCAAATAAATGCATTAAAAATATTGAGCGAACAAGTAATACAGTTACTAAGCATTAAAAAAAAGAGTTTAGATTTAATTAAAGAAAAATTGCTTTTTCTTGATTCAATTAATTTTGCTTGTCCTTTTTTTCTGATAATTGATATTAATGAATTCATTATTGAATATGGAGATAATTATAAAATAACCTTTCCTGAAATTAAAAAAGGAACATTGTTTAGTGATTATTTTATTTTTGAATCAGGAATAAATATTACTACACTTTTAACCTCTTATACAAACGAAAATAAATTATTGTTTTACAAAAGTATAGATGGAACGCAAAGGTATAAGTGTTCTATAAAAAGATATAATGATGCTTTGTTGGTTCTTTCCGTTCCGGTTATAAATTCAATTTATTTGATTTCTAACTATAGACTAAAAATAAATAATTTCCCTAAACATGATTACATAGCTGAATTTTTATTTCTGCAGCAAGCTGCTGCAAAAGGATTGCAAGATTCAAAAATACTAAATGCTAATTTAACTGAAAAAAATAAACTTCTAGAATTATCTAAAAAAGCATTAATCAACGCAAACGGCCGCCTAGAAGAACAGGTTAATGAACGCACAAAAAAAATTAAAAACTTAGCATTATTTCCTGAGCAAAATCCTAATCCTGTATTTGAATTAGATTATGAAAATAAAGAAATAAATTATTCAAATCCTGCAAGTAAATTACTTTTTTATAAAGGCAGTGATTTTACTTTTGAAGAACTAATAAAAGTTTTATGTATTACAGAAGAAGCAGTTGTATCTAAAAAATCTCAAAAATTTGAAATTGAAATTGAATCGGAAATTTATGAGCGGTACATCTTTTTTATTGGTAACTCAACTATTATAAGAGTTTACCTGCACAACATTACAGAAAATAAAAAGTATCAAAATGAATTAAAAGAAAAAAATTTAAAGTTAGAAGACACATTAAATCAAGTTGTGAATCTTCAAGAAGATATAATAAAAAAAGAAAAAATGGCAACGCTAGGTTTGTTAATTTCAGGAATAGCTCACGAAATTAATACTCCATTAGGCGCAATAAAAGCTTCTAGCGATAACCTAATTTATTTAATAAAAAACGAGCTAATTAATAAAATTGCAGAATTAGATATTAACGATATCTTAGATAGCTTGGAATTATTTTTTTTACAAAAAAAAACAAATACAACTTTTAACAATTCAAGAGAAGAAAGAGCAGCTTCAAAAAAAATAGAACTAGAACTTAAAACTCAGTATAAAAACATTTCAAATACATTTTTTTACTCGAGAAAAATTCATGAATTAGGCTTTGAAAGTTTAGATCCTAGCCTTGAAAAGTTTTTAACGCACAAAAACAGTTTACAAGTTTTTACATTTGCAGTAAATCTGTTAACAATTATAAAGTCGGCCGATACAATTTCAATTGCAATAAATAAGGCTTCAAAAGTTGTATCGTCACTAAATAATTTTTCTCATGGAAATATTAATAAAGAAATTTCTGCATTTAATCTTAAAGGCAGTATAGATTCTGTTTTAACTCTCCTTTGGAATAAAATAAAGCAAGGTGCAGAAGTTATTAATAATGTTTCGGATGAAATTTATATCACCACTAATCAAGAAGAATTGTCACAGGTATGGACAAATATAATTAACAATGCTTTGCAAGCCTCCAACAATAGCTGCAAAATAGAAATAAGTTATTTATTAGAGCAAGATTACCATATTATTACTATTAAAAACAATGGTCCTGAAATTCCTAAAGATATTATTGGCAATATTTTTGACGAGTTTTTTACCACAAAAAAGCGAGGCGAAGGAACGGGGCTTGGTTTAAATATTGTGAAAAAAATTATTGAAAAAAACAAAGGACTTATTGAGTGTTTCAGTAATTCATTAGAAACAAAATTTGTTATTTCTTTACCCATAAAAAATGAATGAATTAGCGATAATATCAGTAGATGATGAAAAAATAATTCTTGATTCTCTTAAAAGTCAATTTGAAATAAATTTTCAAAATAAATTTCTTTTTGAATTTGCCGAAAGTGCAGAAGAGGCATTAGAGTTAATTGATGAATTAATTGAGGATGGTATTAAAATAATCTTAGTAATTTCTGATTATCAAATGCCAGGCATGAAAGGCGATGAGTTTGCATTAATTCTTCGCCGTAAGCTACCATCTACAAAAGTAATATTGCTTACAGGGCAAATAAGCCAAGATGTAGCAATAGATTTCGTTAATAATAATATTTTTGTAAACATTGTGTCAAAACCTTGGTCTGAAAACGAATTAGTAACCCTTGTAAAAAATATTGCCAACAATGTCGGCTAAAAAAGCTATATTAATAGTTGATGATGAATTTATTATCCTTGAGTCACTAAAAATTCAGTTAGAACGAATTATTGATAAAGAAATTATTTTAGAAGTAGCTTATTCAGGTGAAGAAGCTAATGCTATTATTGATGAGTTATACAGTAATGAAATAAATCTTTTACTCGTTATTTCTGACTATAATTTAGATGATTGCAAAGGAACGGATGTACTTAGTTATTGTAATCAAAAATTTTCTGGTTCAAAAAAGATTATCCTATCTGGCCAATTAGATAATGAAAATATAACTCATTTTAAAGAAACAATTGGATTGCATGACCTTTTTTTTAAGCCTTGGGGGTTTGACGAACTAAGAAAATCGATTGGTAAAATACCTGAATTATTTAATTAACAACCAAAAGAAACTACAAAACAATAAATTTTTATTGGCCATTTATTGAAAACACAAGGATGGTTTTAAGGCAAGAAAGATCATATCGTCTGTTTGATTTGTTTTTCCTTGCCATTTTCTAAGAAAAATATTTAACTGAACTTGTATTGATGTAAGGTCGTTATTCAAATATTCTGAATCTAAAAATGATATCAACCGTTTTCTTGAAAGTTTTTTATCCAAAAAACCTCCAAATTGATCAGTAATGCCATCTGAATAAAAGTAAAAAACATCATCTTTATTGAAATTTATTTTAATCAAAGAGCTATTTGATTCTTCATCACCTTTTAATCGAAGTTTAAGAAGTTTATTTTTATTGTTTAAAGAATCATAATATATGAATTCTCTTTTTGAGCCTACTATTTCAATTTCTGAGCTCCCTTTTTTTAGTTTAAAAATAGCTATATCAATAGAATCGTGTACTTCGTGCTCAGCAAAAATAGGACTCAACATTGATTTTAGTTCAATATAAAGTTGGTTAATAATTACTTTCAAATCAGTGTGTGTAGAGGTAACATTTTTTAATATGTTGTAGCAAATTATAGAAAGTAGTGCCCCAGGAACACCATGTCCTGTGCAATCGCCAACGGCAACAATTATTTCTTCATTTGCATTTCCTCCACCAATAAAACAAAAATCTCCAGAAACAATATCTTTTGGTCTGTTTATATAAATATATTCTTTGAAAATGCTTTTGATTTCGTTTTCTTTTGCAAATAATTGTTTTTGTATTCTTTGTGCGTAAACCAAAGAATCTGTAAGACTAACTATACTTTCAATAACATTTTCTAATTCTTCAGAAGAGAGAGGTTTGGATAAATACCCATTCATGTTTGTAGATAAAGCTCTATTGTAAACATTATCGTTGGTATTTGCAGACACATATATTATTGGAATATTAAGCGTTTCTTGAATTTTTTTGGCCGTTTCAATCCCGTCTATCTCTCCTTCCAATCTTATATCCATCAAAATTAAATCTGCATGGTTATCTTTAAAAAATTCTACCGCATCTATACCATTTTCAAAACAAGCAACTACATCATGGCCTAAATTTGTAACGTAATGCATGTGCAACTCTTGAAGTATTAACTCATCTTCTATTATAACTACTTTTTTTGTCATGTTCCTTAGAGCTTTTAATTGTACTTCTACTCTTTTATTTTTTTAGTTGATTTTTAGGTAATCGCATATATTCATTTCTGCCTTTTACAAATTTGTAAATGTAATCTGCAAAGTTAGTCCGGGTTTTTTTATATACTCAATAGACCCTTTAATTTGCCTAAC
>CAIMMJ010000043.1 GCA_903842515.1 uncultured Bacteroidota bacterium
AGGCAGAAGTTTAAAAAAAAATAATTTTAGTACTAAAAACATGTTTCAAAAACGAATCAAGTCCCCCTTGTCTGGAAAGGGGAGGAATTTATAAATATAGATTACTTTAAAAAACATTTATATTCTTTACATTTGCAGTATGCCTGAGATAAGTAGATTTTTTGGAATAATAATAAAAATGTTTTTTAAAGACCACTCACCACCTCATTTTCATGTGGAATTTGGAGAATTTAGAGCCATTTTTAATATACAATCTCAAGAAATAATGGAAGGTAATTTACCTTCAAAGCAACTAAAATTAGTTCAAGCCTGGGCAGTTATTCATGAAGAAGAACTTATGAAGAACTTTAACTTACTTTCTAGCGATTCGCCCACATGGAATAAGATTGAGCCACTTAGATAAAAAAATGAAACTAATAACAAAAATAGATAAAGTAGATTTATTCAGTATTTTCCTAACTTTTAATGGATCTGAACAAAGAGTATTAAATCTTAATGACATTATTAATCAATTTTCGCCAGATTCATTTGTTTATAAAAAACTTAGCGACCAAAATTATTTTACTTCAGTAAAACTAGATTCTTACGGAACTTTAATTTGGAATAATGAAATTGACTTTTGTCCAGATACTTTGTATAATTACAGTAAAAAAATTTAGTTTACCAAACTTTAGAAACAAAAAAAGGAAAACTATAATACATGCAGCCACAGCTGAGCGTATTATTGCAAAAGCTTTTTCCCTTGCTCAATTTCCGCAATTACTTGTACACATTCTAAAATCCTGAAAATCTTTGTTCAGACAATGAGCAAATTTGTAAGAAAGGAATGAATGAATTTACCAACTTGTTGGCCCGTTGAAAAGAATCACCTATACATTCAAACATTAAAAACATCTCACTTTAATACTTACCATCAAGGGAAAGAAAATGGCAGCATTCTCAAAAAGTTCTGGTTTTTTGTCACTCCCCAAATTATCTTCATCTTTGTATTCCGAAACTGCGGAATAAATGAAAACAGAAGTGAAATTAGTTACAGATTTCTCTCTCTTTGAAGGAGGAAAAAAGCTCCCTTTGATGGAAGAATTTTACACCATTCAAGGCGAAGGTGCAAACACCGGGCAAGCTGCCTATTTTATAAGAGTTGGAGGTTGCGATGTAGGCTGCCATTGGTGCGATGTAAAAGAAAGTTGGGACGCAACTCTGCATCCATTAACCGATGTAAATTCCATAATAAATAATGTTTTGAACTACCCTGCAAAAGCAGTTGTTGTAACAGGCGGTGAACCTTCTATGTATCCATTGGATTACATCACTTCTGAATTTAAAAAAAACAACATAAAAACATTTATAGAAACATCAGGGGCCTACACCTTAAGCGGAAAATGGGACTGGGTTTGCCTTTCTCCAAAAAAGAATATACCACCATTAAGTACAAATTTTTTACTGGCACACGAATTGAAAGTAATCGTACATAATACAAATGATTTTGTATGGGCAGAAAAAAATTATACCAACATAATTGAATCAGGAAATACTACTTGTGAGTTTTTCTTGCAGCCCGAGTGGAGTAAAATGAATGAATTAATGCCTAAAATTGTAGACTACGTAATGCAGAATCCAAAGTGGAAAATATCTCTGCAAACACATAAATTTATGCACATACCCTAATGAAAAAAATATTTTTTATACTGTTTGTTTTTAGTTGTGCGGTTTCATTTTCTCAACCTCAGCAATATTCTTCTTCATCAAAAAAAGCAATTAGTGCTTTTGAAAAAGCCATGGACTTATTTAATCAACGCAAAGACGAACAGGCAGAAAAAGAACTCAAAAAATCTACAGAAATAGACCCCAATTTTATTGAAGCATGGTCGGTAATGGGAGACATATTTAGCGAAAAAAGGCAAACACAAAAAGCAATTGAGGCTTACCAAAAGGCTGTAGAAATTAATCCTGCTTTTTTTCCGGCTAATTTTAATTCTCTTGCCGAAGAACAATTAAAACTTGGTTTATATGATGATGCTGCAAAGAATTTAAAAACATTTTTAACCTACAAGACTAACAATCTTCAACTAGTAGAGAGGGCTAAACAAAATTTAAAGAATGCATTATTTGCCGAGAAGGAAATTTTAACTCCAGTTCCATTTAGTCCAATAAACTTGGGCAGTTCGGTAAATTCAAGGTTCGAAGAATACTTGCCAACCATCACCGCCGATGAACAAACATTAATTGTAACGGTTAGGGCTCCCAAAGATACAACCAAAGAAATGGCGGCAGACAATCAGCTCTACGAAGATTTTTACGAAAGCAAATTTGAAAACGGAACGTGGAAAAAAAGAACCAATATTGGGCCGCCCATCAACTCATTTGGAAACGAAGGTGCACAAAGCATTTCGCCGGATGGACAAATGTTGTTTTTTACTTCGTGTGCCGAAGTTACCGGCGATTATGCCGACGGAAGAAAAGGATTGGGTAGCTGCGATATTTTTTATTCCATTAAAATTGGAAACAAATGGAGTAAACCACGTAACATTGGCGCTCCAATAAATTCGAGGTACTGGGAGTCTCAGCCTTGCATTTCGCCCGATGGAACAACTCTTTATTTTGTGAGTAACAGAAGCGGAGGGAAAGGCAAAGAAGATATCTATTACAGCAAATTAGGTGCCGATGGTTCATGGGGTGTACCTGTTAATTTAGGTGATTCCATCAATACAACGGGTTCAGATATTTCTCCATTTATTCATCCGGATAACGAAACGTTTTATTTTTCATCAGACGGACAAATTGGTTTCGGGAAAAAAGATATTTTTTTCTGCAAAAGAAAAAGTGAGGGTGCTTTTTCTAAACCAAAAAACATTGGGTTTCCTATAAACACTTGGGGAGAAGAAAGTGCAATTATAGTAAGTGCAAATGGTAAGCATGCTTACTATGATTCTGAAAGAAAGGAAGGATTAGGCATGACAGATATTTATTCTTTTGATTTGTACGAAGCTGCAAGGCCTTTGGCAGTAACTTTTGTGAAGGGAAAAGTATATAATTCCGAAACTAAAAAAGAAGAAGAAGCAACTATAGAATTAATTGACCTGCAAACTCAAAAAGTAATTACTCAGGCGTTTTCTAATCCAGGAAATGGCGAATACTTAGTGTGCCTGCCTATCAATAAAAATTATGCTTTTAATGTTTCTAAAAATGGATATCTATTTTATTCCGAAAATTTTTCATTAAAGGGTGTTTCAGGCAACGAATCCTTTAAGGTGGATACACCACTTAAGCCAATAAAAGTTGGTGAAACAGCAATATTAAAGAATGTGTTTTTTAATACTGCCTCTTTTGAATTATTGCCGGATTCAAAAGTGGAACTAATGAAATTAGTAGATTTTATGCAAAAGAATCCAAGCCTAAGAATTGAAGTTTCTGGCCATACTGATAATGTGGGGGATAAACAAAAAAATTTAGAATTGTCAGAGGCACGAGCAAAATCGGTAATGCAGTTTTTAATTGAAAATAAAATTGTTGCAACACGCTTAAGTTTTAAGGGCTTTGGAGATTCTAAGCCAATTGACTCAAACGATACTGCACAAGGTAAAGCCAATAACAGAAGAACAGAATTTAAAATTTTATAAACTATAGAAACACTTCTGTGTTTACTACAAAAGATTTTACCAATGACAACAGAATCTAACAACAGCCTACTAAAAAATGCAACATATATTTCAAACGAGTTAAAATCAATTGCAAACAAAGTATTTAACGGTTATCGCATTTCGGTAGAAGAGGGAATTACTCTTTTTGAGAAGGGAGAGTTGAATTTTTTAGGAATACTTGCAAATTTTGTGAGAGAAAAGAAGAACGGGAATGATGTTTATTTTAATAGAAATTTTCACATTGAGCCAACAAACATTTGTGTGTTCGATTGTAAATTTTGCAGCTATTCTCGATTGCTAAAACAAAAAGAAGAAGGTTGGGAACTTACCATAGAACAAATGTTAGACATTGTAAGAAAATACGATGGAATACCTGTTACAGAAGTTCATATTGTGGGCGGTGTTCACCCTAAAATGGGATTGATGTATTTTGCAGAACTAATTAAAAAAGTAAAAGAAATTCGCCCAGAAATTCACGTAAAAGCATTTACTGCTGTTGAGCTTGATTACATGTGTCGCAAAGCAAAAGTATCTTACAAAGAAGGTTTGCGAATTTTAAAAGATCACGGCCAAGACAGCTTGCCCGGAGGTGGTGCCGAAATTTTTGACGAAGTGTTACGTGCTCAAATAGCCGGGGACAAATGCACAAGTAAAGAATGGTTAGAAATGCATGAAACAGCTCACTCATTGGGCATGCCCTCTAATGCAACTATGCTGTATGGCCACATAGAAAACTATTCGCACCGCATAGACCACATGAATAGACTCCGAGAATTGCAAGACAAAACAAATGGATTCAACACATTTATCCCTCTTAAATTTAGAAATCAGGGAAATCAAATGTCTAACGTGCCTGAGGCTTCCGTTATAGAAGATTTAAAAAATTATGCAGTGAGTAGAATTTTTATGGATAACTTTAATCACATAAAAGCCTATTGGCCAATGATTGGTAGAAGCACCGCTCAGCTTTCTTTAAACTATGGAGTTGATGACATTGATGGTACAATTGACGATTCCACAAAAATATACAGCATGGCAGGCTCCGAAGAACAAAATCCGTCGTTAACAACAACAGAATTGGTTGAATTAATTAAACAAGTTGGGCGTAGACCAATAGAAAGAGATACCATATACAACGTTGTTAAAGATTATTCGCAAGAGTCTGTTCTAAATTAATACTTAAATGGTTTTATATTCTGAAGGTATTATGTTCTTTGGTTCTAAACTTTAATCATGAATTTTATAACGTAGTATATTTGTAAGTAGTTAACCAAAGCCATGAAAAAAAAGTCTATTTTATCTGTCGAACAAAGCAAAGAATTACTTTCTACATTACAACATCGCTTCAATAAAAATAAGCACAGGCACAAAACTATATTGTGGAATAACGTTCAAGCAAAACTAGAATCTCATCCAGAAAAACTTTGGTCGCTGTATCAAATGGAAATTACAGGAGGCGAACCTGATGTTGTTGGAGAGGATAAAAAAACAAATGAATATATTTTTTTTGATTGTTCAGCAGAAACTCCCAAAGGACGACGAAGTATTTGCTACGACAAGCAAGGATTAGATTCAAGAAAAGAATTTAAACCACAAAACAATGCAATAGACATGGCAGCAGAAATGGGAGTGGAGCTTTTAAACGAAGAACAATACAGAGCATTACAAAAGCTAGAAAATTTTGATACAAAAACATCAAGTTGGTTATTAACTCCTCCTGAAATTAGAAAATTGGGAGGCGCTATTTTCGCCGATTTTAGATACGGAACTGTATTTGTGTATCACAATGGAGCTCAATCATATTATGGAGGAAGAGCTTTTAGAGCTTGCCTTGCGGTATAAAAAATTTATTTGGGTTTTCTGCTTTACAAATATCAAAATCCAAATTAAAAATTTAGTTGTACTATATTAAATTTAAACTTCTAAGTAGTTTCTAACACCATTTTTATGTGCGGTATTCCATCCTCATCATACACTTCTCCTTGTTGTATAAATCCTAAAGAAAAATAAAAGTTCTTTAAGTGAGCTTGTGCACTTATTGAAATTCCAAAATATTTCCAATCTATCTTACAGCAGTTAATAGATTCTTTCATCAAAGAATAGGCAAGTTTATTTCCTCTAAATTCCGGTTTAATTATTACTCTGCCAATAGAAGAACTTTTATATTTTACGCCCGGTGCAATTATTCTAGAATATCCAATTAACTCTGAATTTTTTGTCATCATTAAATGAAAACAATTTAAATCTACATCATCTAAGTCGGCATAAATACAGCTTTGTTCAACAATAAAAACATCTTGCCTAAGCTTCAATATTTTATAAAGATCTGTTGCAGATAATTCAGAAAAATGTTTGTAAGAAAAATTATATTCCATGTTGTAATATCCAATTAATACAAAAAAACTTTATTGATTCTATTCGTTTTTTAAATAAAATTTACCTTTTTTGTAGAACCAAAATAAAGACAAAAAATTTAATAAACATGAAAACAATTTCAACGGTTTCTTTGAGTGGAAAAAAAGTTTTAGTAAGAGTAGATTTTAATGTGCCTTTAGACGATAATTTTAATGTTTCGGATGATACCAGAATTAGAGCAGCAATTCCTACAATAAAAAAAATACTAAACGACGGTGGAAGCGTTATTTTAATGTCGCATCTTGGAAGACCCAAAGATGGACCAACTGAAAAATATTCGCTCAAACATATTCTAAGTAAGCTGGAAGAACTGCTAAATACAACAGTTTTATTTGCTAACGATTGCATTGGCCAAGAGGCAATTTCTAAATCAAAGAATTTAAAATTTGCTGAAGTTTTACTGTTAGAAAATTTAAGATTTTATAAAGAGGAAGAAAAGGGAGACAAAGAGTTTGCAAAAAAATTAGCTGCCCTAGGCGATGTGTATGTGAACGATGCCTTTGGAACAGCTCATCGTTCCCACGCCTCCACCGCAGTTATTGCTCAGTTTTTTAAGGGATGTAGCTATTTTGGATATGTAATGGGTGCTGAGGTAGAAAGTGCAACAAAAGTTATGGAAAATGCACAAAAGCCATTTGTTGCCATAATGGGTGGAGCAAAAGTGAGTGATAAAATTTTAATAATTGAAAATTTATTAGCAATTGCCAACTCAATAATAATTGGTGGTGGAATGGCATTTACATTTTACAAAGCATTAGGAAAAAATATTGGTAGCTCTATTTGCGAAGCAGATAAGTTGGATTTAGCACTAGAAGTTCTAGAAAAAGCAAAACAAAAAGGAGTTAAAATTATATTGCCTGTAGATTTTGTGATGGCCGATAAATTTTCTAATGATGCCACTACAACACTTGCAACCTATGATACCATGCAAGACGGTTGGATGGGACTTGATATTGGAAAAGAATCGGAAAAACTATTTAGTGCAGAAATTGTAAATGCAAAAACTATTTTATGGAATGGCCCAATGGGTGTTTTTGAAATGGATAAATTTCAGAGTGGAACAAAAGCTATTGCCCAAGCGTGTGCATTGGCAACCCAGGGCGGAGCATACAGTTTAATTGGTGGTGGCGATTCTGTTGCTGCAATAAATAAATACCATTTGGCAGATAAAGTTAGTTATGTTTCTACCGGTGGCGGTGCTTTGCTTGAATTTATGGAAGGGAAAATATTGCCGGGAATTGCCGCAGTATTAGAAAATTAATGGAGTAATATTTCTTTAAATAAGAACTACCTGCTCCACTCTCATATTCTCTAAAACCCTTTAAAAACTGATAGTTTAAAGTGTTCTAATGTTTTTTATTCTGTAGTAAATTAAGCAAAAAAAC
>CAIMMJ010000044.1 GCA_903842515.1 uncultured Bacteroidota bacterium
CTTATAATACAATCCGTTTTCCGATTGCTCGTAACCTTCGTATTTAGAGTTTTTGCAAGCACCAAAAAGCAATGCAACACAGGCGGCTGTTCCTAATAACAATCTCATTTTTTTCATTTAATAGTTTAAGTTTTTATTTAATTTTTTTTAAAAAGACATCAAAAGTAAGAGATTTGAATGGTTCTACAATTCCATTAGAATTTCCTTTTTCTCCATAACCCCAAAACGAGTTAAAAACAAATACACATTTTTCTTCTTCTTCCATTGTTAAAACACCTTTTTCTAAGCCTTTTAAAAGTTGGTCGGGTGTGCCAATTTTATATTCAAAGTGTGAATTGTTATCGCCAATATGGTCAAAAACCTCATTATTTAAGAACTTTCCGGTGTATTGAAGAACTAATGTGCTTCCAGATTTTATTCTCTTTCCATTTCCTTTTTTTACAATTGCTTTGAATAATGAACTATCAATTTCTATAAAATTTAGCCCTGGATTGTTTTTTATAAAGTTTGTTAATTCAATTTTTTCGTCACTTTTTAGGTAGTTGGAATATGATTTTTGAAGCATTTCTGTTTTTTTTAATTGCTCTTTAGAAATTACTTTCAAAATTTTAAAATAAAGCAACAATTTTTCCGAATCTGCTAATTTTATGGCAGGAACAAATCTTTTTTCCTTTACTAACTCACACAATTGAATTTTAAAAACGGAACTATCTAAAGGAGAGCTAAAATCTAAAATGCTTTTTAATGGCGAATCGCTTGAAATTTTTTCTAAGTAAATTGTATCAATGTATGCATAACTACTTTTATAATTGAGCAAGGGAACATCTATATTAAATTTATTACACACCCTAAATGAGACAATAACTACTTTATTTTTAAGAGTAGTTGTTTTATCACCAACGGTTATTCTCTTGGCGTAGATTGAATTAGAAAGTTTATAAAAATTTTCTTTGTCTTTGTGAATGCAAGAATTAAGAGTAAGTAAGAAACAAAAAACAAAAGAAAGTAATGTTTTGTGTAAAATTTTCACTCTACAGTAAACTATTTAAATAGTCGAAAAATATCGTTTCCGTTGGCAAAAATCAACAATGAGAAAAGTAAAATCATTCCTGCTGTTTGGGCATATTCCATTGCTTTTTCGTTGGGTTTTCTTTTGGTAATTATTTCATACAACAGAAAAATTACATGTCCGCCATCGAGTGCAGGAATTGGAAGAATATTCATAAATGCTAAAACAATTGAGAAAAATGCTGTTATGTTCCAAAACTTAAACCAATCCCATTCAGGCGAAAAAACTTTGCCAAAAGTTATAAATCCTCCAAGAGATTCGTAGCCTTTAACCTCGCTATTAAAAATCAATTTAAACTGTTTTATGTAATCGTACATAACGGTAAAAGCCTTGGCGCTACCTGCAGGGATAGATTCAAAAAAGGTATATTTCTTTTTGCTTATAACTAAAAACTTCTCAAGGTCTGCTGGACTAATTCCTAATCTTCCTTCGGCAGGAACTTTAGTTTTGATGGAAATCTCACTATTATTTCTTAGTACTTTTACATCTATTTCTTTGTTTTTGAAATTTTGAAGAGTTTTCTTAAAATCGCTAAAGTATGGAGTTGGAATGTCATTTATTGCAAGCAATTTATCGCCCACTTTTAAACCTGCTTTTTCTCCCTCTGAGTTTTTTGCAAAATCACCAATTACAAATGGAAATCTGGGCGCAATAAATTCTCCTTGTTTTTCTATAAGTTTTTTTACCGTTCCCTTCGGTAATTCAATGGTTGAAATGTTTCCATCTCTTTCAATTTTTAATTCTTTTGCATCATTGATTACAATGTTTGAAGCAATTTTTGAAAAGTTATCTGTTTCAACGCCGTCAACTGCTAAAATTTTATCGCCATCTTTTAATCCAGCTTCAACTGCTATGCTGTCGCAAGCAATTCCGTATTTCATGTTTTTAGAACTCAGGTACTCTTCGCCATAAGCAAAAAGCACCATAGAGTAGATAAACATTCCAAGGAGAAGGTTAACCGTTACCCCACCAATCATAATTATAAGTCTTTGCCAAGCCGGTTTGGAACGAAATTCCCAAGGTTGAGGAGGTAATTTCATTTGCTCCTTATCCATAGATTCATCAATCATGCCGGCAATTTTTACATAGCCACCCAAAGGAAGCCAGCCAATGCCGTATTCAGTTTCACCTTTTTTTATTTTAAATAGTGAAAACCAGGGATCAAAAAAAAGATAGAATTTATCTACTTTAGTTTTAAAGAGTTTTGCGGGGATAAAATGTCCTAATTCGTGTAAAATTATAAGGATTGATAAACTTAAAATTAGTTGAGATGCTTTTATTAATATTTCCATTTATTTTTTGTGTTCTTATTTTTTTGATAATTCAAAAGCAAGTTTTCTTGTTTCTAAATCGGTGTTTATGTAATCTTGATAATTTGGTTGAGCCATAAATTCTACTTTATGAAGGCAAGTATTTATTAAATCGCTCATGGCCAAAAATCCAATTTTATCTTGCAAAAAAAGTTCTACTGCAACTTCGTTTGCTGCATTTAAAATACAAGGACTATTGCCTCCTTTTTCCATTGCACTAAATGCCAAGGCTAAATTTTTGAAAGTTTCTAAATCTGGTTTTTCAAACGTAAAGGAAGGGTAATTTAAAAAATCAAAGCGTTTAAAATCTGTTAATATTCTGTTTGGGTAGGTTAAGGCATATAAAATTGGTAGTTTCATATCAGGCAAACCCAACTGCGCCTTCATAGAGCCATCGTTAAATTGAACAATAGAATGTATGATAGACTGGGGATGAACAATAACATCAATTTGTTCTTTTTGTAAACCAAACAACCATTTTGCTTC
>CAIMMJ010000045.1 GCA_903842515.1 uncultured Bacteroidota bacterium
AAGAAATTTAAGAGTTGCCATGGATTAAATGCTTAAGTAAACATTTGAAATGTAAAAATCACTCTTGAATCCTTAAAAAGCCATTAGTTTTTTTATTTTTTGTGCTCTTAAAAGCAAATTCATTATTATTGTTGCAAAAAGTATTTAAAAAAGTTAATTTTGTTGATTATCATTTTAAAATTTTCAAAAAAATGAATAGAAATTATATTAGTATTTTTATAGTTACTGTTTTTGTAATCGTTACAATAGGAAAGTCGTTTGCCCAATCTGTAATTTTTACCGAAAACTTTAACAGTGGTGGTGCCGGTTGGCTTTTAAACACATCGGATGAAGGTTCAACACCCGGTAGTAATAATGCTTGGGTGGTTAATAATTCTTATTCAGGATCACCTGGAATAGGAATTCCTAATACCCCAGATCAGCCAGCAACAATTACTGGATTTCCTCAAAGTAATTATTTGCACATACATTATGCCCCTTTTGTTGCAGCTGGTCTTAGTAATGCAAACTTTTTAGCTCCCGCTGATGGTAGCGTTTTCGTAAAAATGAACAACTCTATCTCAACTGTAGGATTTACAAATGTTTCCTTAAAATTTCATTTTTTATGCCAAGGAGATAATAATGTGAACGATGCTTACTTTGGTAAACTTTTTTATAGTACAAATGGCGGTGCAACATGGATTCAAAGCACGACAACTTATTCTCAAATTGCAAACTGGACACAGACTACAGTAACTAATCCGGCTTTTGACAATCAATTAAATTTAAGATTTGCTTTCCAATGGGTTCAAAACTCAGCAAATGAAAGTGTTCCAGCAGATCCTTCTTTTTCTATAGATGAAATTATTGTTGAAGGAACTTCTGCTTCTTCCGCAACAGTCACAACAGGAGTTCTTCCCAACGCAACCGTTTGCGCTGGCGCAACGTTTAACGTTCCTTTTACAACCACTGGAACCTTTAATGCAGGAAATCTATTTACAGCTCAATTATCTGATGCCTCAGGTAGTTTTGCTTTCCCAACTAATATAGGTAGTGCAACTACAAGTCCAGTTTCAGTAACTATCCTTGGAGGCACTCCCTCGGGAAGTGGCTATTTGATACGAATTATTTCTTCTAACCCAGTACTAACAGGTACAGCTTCTGTCACAACTCTCACTGTAAACGCCTCACAAGCTTTAGCGGTTTCTTTAACTGCCGATGCAACTAGTGTTTGCCCTGGTGCAACAGTAAATTTTACTGCTACTCCTGGTCAAACGCTTACAAATGCCACCTATGCCTGGACAGTTGGAGGATCTCCCCAAGCTGGACAAACAACGTCAACGCTTTCTGCTCCCATCAATACCAACAACACAATTGTGCAAGTAACTCTTACTACTACCGATGCTTGCTTTAGTCCGGCAACAGCAACTGCTAACGTTACAATTTCAACTGCTGGTCAGCCACTAACAGTATCTGTTATTGCAAGTGACGATACAATTTGTGCTGGAGATAATGTAACATTTGCAGCAACAACAAGTCCTGCAGTTTTAACAAATGCTACTTATACTTGGTTTGAAGATGGGATTCAGGCCCAAACAGGGGCATCTCCAATTTACTCTACAAGTTCACTTCTTGGCTTAACTGCTATAACAGTAACCGTAAATTCTACAGATGTTTGTTTATCTAATTCTTCTGCTACTTCACCACCTGTTTTGGTTTTGCAGCAATCAACACCGCTTGTTGCAAATATTACTGTGTTTCCAAACAATAATCCTTGTCCTGGCGCTCCGCTAACATTTACTGCAAGTGTTTCGCCTACGGGTTTAACAGGGATAACCTATCAGTGGTTTAATAATGGAAATCCAATTCCTGGTGAAGTATTGTCCACATTAAATACAAGCACTTATGCTGATGGTGATCAGATTACTTGCGAGGTTACTTCAAATGATCCGTGTGTTACAGGTTCTCCCGAAACATCAAATATAATTACACTAACCTATTCTGACGGGCCAGAGGCTAGCGTTACAGCAGTTGCAAGCCAATTAGAGGTTTGTTCTGGTACGCCTGTAACGTTTACAGCCACACCTGTAAACGGAGGAGTTTCTCCGGTTTACACATGGTTGGTTAATGGTGTTCCAACAGGTGGCAGTGGACCCGTTTTTACCTCTGCTGGTTTAGTTGGTGGGGCTACAGTGCAAGTGGTGATGCAATCATCAGAAACATGTGTTACAAATAATCCAGATACTTCAGATGTAACAATAACTGTAATACAAAAAGTTCAACCTACAGCAGTTTTAAACGAAAGTGTAAAACTATGCTCCAATTCCGAAGGCAGAATTATCGCAACAGTATCCCCTTCGGGAGGCACATTAAAATGGACTGTAAATGACTTACCAAATACTGTAATAGGTAGCTTTTACACCGACTTAAGTAATGTTGGTGACGAAATTCGTTTATACTATGTAGATATTCCAGGTTGTGTATTTGTAGACTCTTTAGCATCAAATATTATTACAGTTCAATTAAATAATGCACCTATTGTTAATATTGGCGATGATTTAACCATAACTTTCGGCGACGAAGTGCAGTTAAGTGCTAGTATAACACCTGGTAATTCAATCTATTCGTGGACACCTTCAAATTATTTAAATTGTCCCCCACTTGTCACAAATTGTTTAAATCCTATTGCCTCTCCTACGGATACAATTAACCTTTTGGTTTTAGTAGCTGCCGACCCAGTTACAGGTTGCACCAACTCAGATTCCATTATAATTTACGTAAAAACAAACTACGATATTTTTATTCCTACAGCATTTTCTCCCAATGGGGATGGCAACAACGATGTTTTATACGTTAGAAACCCTCCAAAGCAATTTAAACCTGGGAAATTTTTGTTTAGAATATACAATGAATATGGAGAGAAAGTTTTTGAAACAGAATTCAAAGAGTTTGGATGGGATGGTAAATACAGAGATAAATTTGCATTACCAGGAGTATACATGTATCACCTTACAGGTTTGTATGCCGATGATAAGCAAATTGACCAAAAAGGTAAAATTTTATTAATGAAATAAATCAATCAAATGAAAAATTTTTACAGTCTTTTAGTTTTAGTAGTTTTAATTGGTTCTGATTTGTTTGCGCAGGAGTTTAATTTCACGCAATATGGTGTTAATCCACTTTATCTAAATCCTGCAAATACAGGAGTGATGAACAGAGATGTAAGGGCAGGAGTAACCTATAGAGACCAGGGCAGATCAGTTTCAAAATCATACAGTTCGGCCGCCGCAAACATTGACTTTGCTCTGTATCCTAAAGGTAAAGGAACAGATTTTTGGGGATTTGGTTTGTTGGCAACTAGGCATACACAAGGATTTTTTGATTTTAACACTGTCTCGGTAAATGTTTCAGGAAGTTATACAAAATCATTAAATGCAGATGGCAGTTCATTTTTGTCTTTTGGTTTTATGGGTGGATATGCACAGCAATCAAGAACGGATGCAGTTAACCAATTAACGTGGGATAATCAGTGGAGTACGACTAAGTATAAATTTGATGGCTCTTTGCCAACCAATGAAGATGACTTGACGTTTAACGGCAGAAGAAATTTTAATTATTCAGATTTTGGAGCCGGCGTTTTGTACAATGGTATAGTAAACCCTAATTTACAAGTGAATGCTGGCTTAGCTTTAAGTCACTTAAACAGTCCTAATATTTCTTTTTCAAATTCAACTGAAGCTAAAAAAAATCCAAAATTGGCTTTGCACGGAACAGCAGAAATTGCCTCAGGATTTGACTCTAAAATTAGAATTGTTCCTACATTTTTATATTTAAGACAAGGTCCCCAGCAAATGCTCAATACTGGTGTTTTTGTTAAGTTTATTTTAGGTGCAAACTCAAAATACACTGAATATAGAAAGGAATCTTCTTTTTCTGGAGGATTACAGTATAGATTAAGAGATGCAATAAGTCCTATGGTAAAATACGAAGTAAATTCTTATACCATAGCTGCCTCTTATGATATTACAACATCTACGCTACGAAACATTAACAATAGCGTTGGGGCATTTGAAATTACTTTAATTTATAATGGCAAAACAAATTTTGGTAGCAAAGGGAAGAGTAGGAAATTACGATTTTTATAAATAGCAATTATTAAACTTACTAAAAATGGTTTATTTAGAATTTGAAAAGTCTCTTGAGGTTTTATCTAATGAAATAGAAAAAATAAAAAAGGTAGGTTCCGATTCAAATGTGGATGTATCTAAAGCAGTAACCGAATTAGAACAGAAACTTAAAGATAAAAGAACGGAAGTTTACACTAATCTTACACCTTGGCAAAGGGTTCAGGTATCTCGTCATCCAGAACGGCCATATACCATAAGTTACATAAATGCAATAACCGATAATACTTGGATAGAACTGCACGGAGATAGAGGCGTAAAAGATGACAAAGCAATGGTAGGTGGTTTTGGCAGAATTGATGGCAGAACAGTTATGTTTATAGGCCAACAAAAAGGTATTAATACCAAAATGAGGCAAATAAGGAATTTTGGTATGGCCAATCCCGAAGGCTACAGAAAGGCATTGAGGCTAATGAAGTTAGCCGAAAAGTTTAATAAACCAATTGTAACATTTATTGATACTCCAGGTGCCTTTCCCGGCTTAGAGGCCGAAGAAAGAGGGCAAGGGGAAGCAATTGCAAGAAATTTATTTGAAATGTTTCAATTAAAAGTTCCTGTAATCTGTATTGTTCTTGGCGAAGGTGCCTCTGGCGGTGCTTTAGGAATAGGCATTGGCGACAGGGTATTGATGCTTGAAAATACATGGTATTCCGTAATTTCTCCTGAGTCATGTTCATCTATTCTTTTTAGAAGTTGGGATTTTAAAGAACAAGCTGCTTCATCCTTAAAGCTTACAGCAGAGGACATGCTTGCAAATAAATTAATAGACGGAATTATAAAAGAACCTTTAGGTGGTGCTCATAACAATCAAATTGGCATCCACCTTACTGTTAAACTTGAAATCTTAAAACAGCTGGAAGTTTTGGATAAAATAGACTCACAACATAGGATTGACGAACGAATAAAAAAATTCTGTTCAATGGGTGTTGTTGTTGAATAATTTTTGGTGTTTTATAAAATTTACTTTTTAAAATGATTTCGTGTGAATCAAAACCCAATTTTAATTTTAAAAAAATATTGGGTTTACGATTCTTTTAGACCCTTACAACAAAAAATAGTTGAAGAAGTAATTGTTGGCAGCAATGTTTTGGCGTTGTTACCTACTGGCGGAGGGAAATCTGTATGCTTTCAGGTGCCTGCTATGCTTATGGATGGACTATGCTTAGTAGTAAGTCCGTTAATTGCTTTAATGAAAGATCAAGTAGATCAGCTCAACAAAAGAGGTATAAATTCAGAAGCAATTTTTTCGGGGCTAAGCTCAAATGAAATTGAAATAATTTTTGAAAAGTGTAAAAAAGGGGAAATCAAATTCCTTTACGTTTCGCCAGAAAGGATAAAAACTAGAATTTTTTTGGACAAAATTTCTAGCATAAAAATTTGTTTACTGGCAATAGATGAGGCTCATTGTATTTCGCAGTGGGGATATGATTTTAGGCCATCCTACTTAGAAATTTCAAGCATAAAAAAAATTTTTCAAAATGTACAAACAATTGCACTTACTGCTACTGCAACAAAAACTGTTCAAAATGATATTTTAGATAAATTAGAAATTAAAAATGCAAAAGTTTTTAAGGACTCTTTTAAGCGTGAGAATTTAATCTACTATTCTGTAAACGAAGAAAATAAGTTACATAGACTTTTAAGAATTACTTCAAGGCTGCCCGGTTCAGGTTTATGTTATGTTAGGAGTAGAAAAAAAACAGAAAAAATTTCTACTTTTCTAAATAATAATGGAATAATTGCAGCACCATACCATGCTGGTCTTTCGCCAGAAATTAGAGAGAGAACGCAAGAAAGTTGGATAAAGGGAACAACTAGAGTAGTTGTTTGTACCAATGCTTTTGGAATGGGAATAGACAAACCCAATTGCAGATTTGTAGTGCACCTTGATTTGACTGATTCTCCCGAAGCATATTTTCAAGAAGCCGGCAGAGCTGGAAGAGATGGATTGCCTGCCAAAGCAATTTTATTGTTTCAGGATTCTGATGAATTGGAGGCTCTAGAAAATCTGGAATTATCTTTTCCACCAATTGAAGAAATTAAAAGAGTGTATCAATGTTTGGCTAACTATTTTCAAATTCCCGTTGGATCGGGTAATGAACAATCGTATGAATTTTCTATTGATAATTTTTGTGTAATATACTCTCTAAGACCTATTATTGTTTATAATTCTTTAAAATGGCTAGACAAAGAAGGGTTTTTAATTTTTAATACAGAATCCATTTTACCTTCTCGACTCAGATTTATTTACTCGCCCGAACAACTTTATGATTTTGAACTAAAGAATAGAAAATTTGAAAGTTTTATAAAAACTATTCTAAGAACATACAATAGCCCATTTAAAGAGTTTGTGAAAATAAATGAATTTGAAATTGCAAAAAAGTGTAATTGGCCTATTGATAAAGTTAAAGAATTACTTCTACTATTTGATAAGAACAAAATAATTGAATATCTACCCAAAATAAAATCCGAACAGATTATTTACACTACACCAAGGCAAGATTCTAATTTTCTTGTTTTTTCAAAAGACATCTATTGGTTTAGAAAAAAAGAAGCACAACGTCGTCTTAAAATAATGATTGAATTTGGCAAGTCAAGTAATGTTTGCCGAAGTATCTTTTTGCTCAATTATTTTGAGGAAACAAAGTCTGAGCCTTGCGGAAAATGCGACGTGTGTTTGTTAAATAAAAGAAATAATATTTCGGATTTAGAATTTGATACTATCACTGCAAAAGTTCGAGAAATATTGATGAAAAAACCAATTAATTTAAAAGAGTTATTGGCTCAAATCTCAATAAACAACGAAAACAAAGTAATTGATGTTATCAGATGGTGGATGGAAGAAGGAAGAATTATTGAAGAAAAAGAATTTCAATTAAAATGGATAGAGAAGAAAGACATAACACATTAATTTGTGTTTAATTTTTTTATTGCTTTAGCAAAACATACTTTTTTGTGCACCCTCTCCTTTAAAACATGTATCTTATCGGTTAAAATAGTCGATTCATAGAATGTTAACAAAAGTTTGCAGTTGTTAAGAAATTTGTTTAATTTTACTAGCTTTTTAGTGCGAAAAAAACTAAATGATTAAGGCAAAAAAATTAATTTTCAAATAGAGAAGTAATTATCTGCAGTTAAAATCTGCTTAAAATATAAATGAAATTTGACTATCGCCTATGAAAATTTTTACTAGAATCTCGACACTATTTTTTCTTTTTTTGTTTATTATTAAAATAAACGTATTTGCCGGAGTTCTTCCTCCTCCCCCGCCAGAATTGCCTGTAGCACTTTTTTTTGATGATGAAAATCCAACAAGTTTCTGCTCAGCTGATCAATTAAATATTAATTTCACCTACGATAATTTGTTACTTCAAAATGGAGAGGTTGTGGTGTTAGAAATTTCTGATGAAAATAGTGTATTTTTAACCAATCCGTTAATTGGCGGCGTTTCGCCAACATATAATGGAAGTATTAGCACAACTTTCCCCGTTGTTTCTATTGCTGAAACAAGATTTATAAGATTAAGAGCTACAAGGCAAGATGGAATAATTTTCCTTTCAGATCAAGTTCAAATAAACATAAACCCAAGACCAGTGGCTGTTGCAACAGCAAATGGCCCAACAACCTTTTGTGCTGGGCAATCTGTAATACTTTCTGCTAACATTGATCCTGAGATTGTTTCTTATTTATGGAGTGACGGATCAAGTTCATCAAATATTTTTGAAACTTCAGTAGTGGTAAATTCAAATGCCAATTATACACTTACCGTTACCAATACTTATGGTTGTTCTTCAATTTCAACACCAATAAATGTGGGAATAGGTGCTACAATTTCCAATACAATAGCAGCTTCTGGACCTACTACTTTTTGTGAAGGTGGCACAGTTGATTTAATATCACCAAATTTTGAAACCTATCAGTGGCTTTTTAATGGAAGTCCAGCAAATGGCGAAAGCAGCAATACATTTACTGCAAGTTCAGCAGGCGTTTATTCTGTTTTGGTTACAGATGAAAATGGATGTACAGGCATTTCTAATGGTATTGTTGTAACAACGGTTTCTCCTCCCAATGCTTCAATTACAAACTCCAGCGAAAACAATACTTTGTGTATGCCAAATACATCAGAACTAATTGCCGAACCTGGTAATTCTTATCAATGGTTTTTAAATGGAACACCAATTAACACTTGCGGAAATATTCCTATTGAACAAAGCGGAGAATATACTGTAAGTATTTCCAATAGTTTTGGTTGCTCTTCAAGTTCTTCTCCTGTTTCAATTATAGTAAATCCAGGCATCACAGCTATAGAAACTAATGTTGTTGACGACAATTGTGGTGGTGGAAATGGGTCAATTACTGTTGCCAATGTTGTTGGTGGAACTGCTCCATATTTATACAGTTTTAACCAAGGAAATTTTTCTGCCAACAATACTTTAAATAATCTTACAAATAGCAATTATACTATCGAAGTTCAAGATGCAAATGGATGTGTATTTTATGCTTCACAACAAATAAATACAATAGCACAAGTTAGCTCATTAACATTCACAGAACTTTCACAAGATTTACAATGTACACCTGTAGGCGAAGGAAGTGTGCAAATGACGGGTGCAATAGGCGGAATTGCCCCGTATGAATTTTCATTAATTAATGGTACTTATGAAAATAATCCTACATATTCAGGAATTGATGCTACTTTGGGAGCAGTTCCAATTTTAGTTAAAGATGCAACCGGGTGTGTAACTAGTTTATCTATTAATGTTGGTATAACCCAAGGAGTGTCAGTAGAGTTCTCATCCACCATTAATGCAGATTGCAGTAGCTCAAATGGTTCCATAAGTGTAAATGCTTATTCTCCTGCACCCCCCTTAAGAATTTCAACAAATTTAATCGATTTTACTTCAGGAACTACTTTAAGTAATTTAGCAATTGGATCTTACCCTGTTTATGTTTTAGACAATAATAATTGTCAAACATTTGCAGGAAATATAACCGTAGAAAGCAATTTAGAAAATGCAGTATTCGATTTTACTCTAACTCAGCCTAATTGTACAATAAATGCCGGTCAAATAAATGTTTCCTATTCAGGGGGCGTGGAACCCTATCTTTATTCATTGGATGGAAGTAATTTTCAAAACGATAATAACTTTTACAATTTAGTCAACGGCACTTATCAGGTTTATGTAAAGGATGCTTCAAATTGTATTTATACTAACTCTACAGTCTTAAGTGGAGCAATTTTACCAAGTTTAGATTTTAATTTTAGTTCAAGTGCAACAACTTGCATTGAAGGCAATGGAAGTTTAATATTTGAAAACAATCCTTCTATTGGAGGTCCAAATTTTGAATATTCATTTACAGGTGATTTTTCAGATGCAAGCCCTAACCCAACTTACACCGGACTTACTCCAGGACAGAGTTATACAATCTTTGTAAGAGGTGATGCTGGTTGCAGTGTAAGCAAAACTTTTGAAATTAACTTGCCTTCTGGCCCTAACATCGATGGCATTAACGTTAACAATTACCCTGATTATTACAATGGATTATTAGTTAACGGAGGTTCGATAGAAATAGTTGCCAGTGGTAGTGCACCTTTTACTTATACCTTAAGCGCCTCTAGTTACAGCACAATCACTCAAAGCAATTCAGTTTTCACTAATTTGCCAAGTGAGTATTACTACATTACTGTTGAAGATGCAAATGGTTGTAACGCACAATCTGAATATTACTTATTTGGAAATTATAATTCCACAAATTTTAGTTATAGCAGTGCAACCTCTACAAATCCTACTTGTGGGCAAAACAATGGGCAAATAATTGTTAGTAATGTTCAGGCCGGCCCCAAACCTTATACATATTATCTTTACAATTACAATCAAGGAACGTTCACTTACAATGGTTCCGATACAATATTTAATAATGTTGGAGCGGGCAATAATGCAATTTACATTGTAAATAATAACGGAGTACAGAACTATGTTTACCCTGAAATATTTTTAGAAGATCAAACAATAAATAGTTTCAATACAAATACTGTAGCTGCAGGATGTAATTGCTCTGCCGATGGTTCAATTGAAGTTTTTGGAGTTAGTGGCGGTACCTTGCCTTACAGGTATTTTATAAATGGAGCACAAAATAATGGAACTACCTTCTCTAATCTGGCGCAAGGAAGCTACACTATAATGGTGGCAGATTCAAATAATTGCCAATACAGTAGTTTTGTGAATGTTTATGGTTCTGATGCTTCACCAATAAATGCAACAGTTACAAATTCTTCTTGCTCAATAAATGGAGGGATTATTGAAGTAGTAACTGCATTTAATGTTGAGTCTTTTGCAGTTGATCCATCAGTTTCAACTTACTCTTTAGATGGAATAAATTATCAATCAAGTAATATTTTTGAGAATTTAGCTGAGGGGGTTTACACAGTTTATAAAAAAGATGAAAATGGATGTGAGGTTCAAACAACTGCAAATATTTATGGAAACCCACCAATAGTTGATGTTATTTACACCAAAACAGATGCTGTTTGTGGCGGAACAGGCTCTCTGTCTGTAAATTCTGTTTCTGGTGGAACTGCTCCTGTTTTGTATTCGATAGATGGCACAAATTACCAATTTTCAACCCAATTTAATAATATTTCTATTGGTAATTATACGCTATACATTAAAGATTATTACAATTGCTTATATAGCCAGAATTTCATCATAAATGAGCAACCTTCAATTTCTAATTTTACCCTCAATGTTTATAATGCAACTTGTGGAAATACAAATGGAGCAATAAAATTAACGTCAGTAACTGGTGGCACACCTCCTTATTCTATAAGGCTAGATGGACTTCTTTATGGACAAACAGACACCATTTCTACTTTGTCTCCAGCAACTTACTTGCTTACTGTTGAAGACTTTTTTGGGTGCTCTTATTCTAACAACTTTACAATTAACAATATAGACGATTTAACTGTGGATTTAGGGACGGATGTTGTCCAATGCGGTAGCACATTAACTCTGGATGCAGGTAATTCCGGTTCTAATTATTTGTGGAGCAATGGTGAAACAACACAAACCTTAACTGTAAATGCCACTGGAACCTATTCTGTTTCAGTATCAAACAATGGATGTTCAGCAACAGATGCTATTGATGTAACTATAAATACAGTTCCAGTAGTAGACTTAGGTACCGACATTATACAATGTGGAGGAACAGTAACATTAGATGCAGGTAACGAAGGAGCAAGCTATTTGTGGAACGATGCATCAACCAATCAAGTCCTAATTGCAAGTTCAACAGGAACGTATTCAGTAACGGTAACAAACAATGGATGTTCTGCAAGCGATGCCATAGATGTAACCATCAATACAGTTCCGGTAGTAAACTTAGGAGCAGACATCACCCAATGTTCAGATGTTGCAGCACCACTATTGGATGCAGGCAACACAGGAGCAACGTATGTATGGAATACCTCAGAAACCACACAAACAATAACAGCTGCGGCAGGAACGTTTAGTGTTACAGTAACCAACAATGGATGTACAGCAACAGATGCAATTGATGTAACCATCAATTCAGTTCCAGTAGTAGACTTAGGAGCAGACATCACCCAATGTTCAGATGTTGCAGCACCACTATTGGATGCAGGCAACACAGGAGCAACGTATGTATGGAATAC
>CAIMMJ010000046.1 GCA_903842515.1 uncultured Bacteroidota bacterium
ACAATAAAAACAGAAAGATTATGGAAAAATTATTATCGAAAACAAATTACATTTGTAAACTCAATTTAGGACTAAAAATGAATTGTAAAACAATAGCAGGATTAATTAATTAAACTGTAAACTTTTTTCAGGACGAGTCATTGTAAGCGAAAATAATTCCGACCTCCGCCGCGGCGGAGGAGGAAAAGTTAAAATGAAGCCTTGTTCGCCGCGGCGAATTTCTTGTTTACTTCTTTGTTTCAAGACTACTAAGCGAAGCGACCTCATGAATTCCTTAATGAATAAAATTATTGATGAATAACTAAGCGAAGCGACCTTATGAATACCTTTAAAAAAAATTACATTATGAATAAAGAAGTGAATGGGTTTAGCTTCGCTGAGAAAAGTTGGGCAAAGCCCAATTGAAAAAATTACAAAACGACTTTTTAAGGCTCTAGTATTTAGAGTATTTGTATTATATTAATTCTTGAATAAATTTTATCCTGTAAAGTTATTTTGCACTTATATAAGTTGGCTTTCTTACAATTACATCTGAGCCTTTAGCCAAGAAAACTGAACTTAGATATGATGGGTTTATAAAAGGAACAAAATCTTTTCCATATAAATTTTGAACGTTACAATTTAGTTCAAAATTTTCTACCTTGTAGGTCATCCACCTAGGGTGTTCTAAGCAATATTCTATGGTAGTTTTATCATCAAGTTGATTGTATCCCATGTAATGCTCAAAAATAAATTCTTCTTCGCTATTTTCTGGTATTTTATTTAATTTTTTGTTAGCAACAACTTTCATATAATTCCAAACATTAGTTCCTCTTTTCCAATGGTATTCTATTTCTAATTTTTCATCATTTTCTATGAGTAAATTTTTCATTTTTGCAGTGCTGTAATGTTCGTTATACAGAGCGTTTGCAATAATTGATATGGCTGGCTTAGGAACAATTTCAGATATAAATGCAACACCTCTGTTCCATTTTTCTCCATCAAAATGTTTTATATAAAATCTTAAATTTACTTCTTCAAAATTGGTATGAAAGGGCCATTTTAATCCAAAAACTTTAGTATTCTTAAACATAAATCCAACTATACTAACTAGAGCTTTTCCATTATATAAATCCAGTTCTGTGTGTATTGGTAAATACTTTTTTAAAATTTCTGGATTCACTTCATAATTTATCATGATAAGATTTTCCCATGAAGCAGATAAAAAAATGGACTGTTTTTTTTTGTTCATCACATAATGAACACTTCCACCATCAAGATGTTTAAATGTGATAACGAATTAAAACTTTAGTGGAAATAGTTTTGTTTTGTACTTTGGAAATAGCTGTCTAAACAATTTTTTAAAAAATAGAAAAATACGTTTCCGTAAGTTCTTTTTGTTATTGCAATAGTTGTGCTGTATTTACCACCGTAAACTCTTTTTGCATTTTTATCATAAAATTCAAAGTGTATAATTATTTTTTTGTTTGAATTAAATTGATTCTTTACTTCCAGTTTATTAATCAATACAAAATTTATGTAGTTGTTTTTTAATACAATATTCTTAATGGAATCTTCAAACTTTTGAGCGATGTACCTTCCGATATAATTTTTGTTTTCATTTGGAACATTGCTAATAACCGTCTTACCTAATTTACCTGAATTTTCAAATTCTTGTACTCTAAATGAATTCCATTTTTGAAAAAATACCAAGCTATCGTTTAAATATTTTAGTTCAGGTTTATCGTAAATATTTTCTATTTTATACTCATTAAAGTTTCTTATGAATCGTTCCGTAACCAATTCTGAAATCTTTGTGTTCACCGAGTCCAAATTCATTTTATTGTATATAAACATTGCTCTTGTACCTCTGTCTAGCTCAATCATTTTTTTTGATAATGGAAGCAACAGAATTTTTTTTTCTTGAGAAAAAACAATCCCTGAACCAATAAGATTAATGATGAATAATAATTTAAAAATCTTAAAATATGATTTCATGAATTCAGAGAATAAATTTTAATAAAAGTAAGAATTCTAAAATAAACTATACCTCAATCCTAAAAAATATCTTCTTCCTTGGTTTGGAGCAAATACATAAGTAGGGTCAAAGCTTAATGCATAGGGATTATCTGGTGTTGCAATTACATTTCCGTTTGAATCTTTTTTTATGTTTTTATCAAATGGGTCGTTGGCTCTTGCAATTAAAAAAGGAATGTTTTTTCCGGGTAAAAAATCAAATAAGTTTTTTATACCACCATAGATCTCAAAGTTTCTTATTCCGTAAAAAACAAGTTGAATATTTTGAATACTCCACCACGGCGACTTTTCATTTCTTGGATCAAGCTCACCAATTAAAGGCAATTGCATGGGGCTAAATACATTGCCGGTATAGTCTATTCTTAAATTGTATTTTTCTACTTTGTGAGAAATTGTCCAGCTGGCAGAAAATTTTTCGGTTAAAATCTGTTGGGTTTTTTGTTGATTTTCTTTAATAAACACATCCAAATAAGTACCTCCCAAAATTATGTCGGTGGTTTCATTAAAATCAAAGTCTAGATTCATTGATAGTCCTCTACTTACCCCAAATCCGTTTGTATTTTTATAGATTATAAGATTAGGGTCGGTTAAATAATCGGGTATTATTCTGTTGTTGAAATAGGTGTAAAACGCAGATAAATCAATGGTTAGTTCTTTTTTGTTATTGAAACTAATTTTTTTTGTGTAGTTGAGATTTGTGTTGAAGGATTTTTCTGGATTTAAATTTTCCAAAATCAACACCTTTCTTGCTCCTGTTAGTGCCGCATGGTCTTCGGTAAATAAATTTACAGCTCTAAAACCCGTACCCGAATTTAACCTGATGATTGATTTGTTTTTTAATATAATTTTATAGGCAAGTCTTGGTGTAACAATATTTTTATGAACTGAGTTGTAATCGTATCTTATTCCTGCTAAGATAGATTGCACAGAATCTATTTTGTACTCATTTTGTACAAATATTCCCGGTAAAAAAATCTTACTGGGATTGTTTAAACTGCTAAATTCAGTAGATGTGGCAGGTGTGTTGTCGTCATAAGTTGTGTTTCTTATGGCGGTGCCAACTAAAAAATCATTTTTGTTTATTTTTTTATCCCATACCAATTGTGCAAACCCAACAGATTGATTTGCAATGTATGAGCTTGTTCCATATCTGCTGTCTTGATGGTGGTTGTTGAACGAAAAACTTAGGAATATTTTTTCTTTAGTTGGTAATTGATAATTCCCAAAAATTTCTAATCGCTTTGTATAAATGCTTTCGCCATAAATACTATCTCCGCCTCTATATTCTTTTCGCCAATTGGTTTCGCCGCCCCATCTTTCTTCATTAAAATATCTTGCTGCTAACGAAAATTGTTTATTGTTTTTTCTTTCGATGTTCCATTTTTGAAAAATCGAAATTCTTTTTTGTAAACTAATATCAGTAAATCCATCTTTGTTTTTATCTACTGCGTTATTAAAATAAAAATTATTTACGCCTGTAAGTACGCTAATTTTATTTCCAATATTAAATTTGGCACTCACATCGGTATTCAGCTCACTCCAAGAAGTTGCATAGGAATCGAATGAGAATTGTGGCGAGGAACTATTCTTTTTGGTTATTATGTTTATCAATCCACCAATTGCCTCGCTGCCATATATTGAAGATGCTGGTCCTTTTACAACTTCTATCTTATCTATCATTGCATTAGGAATTCCAGATAATCCATAAACGGTAGATAAACTGCTAACTATTGGCATTCCATCAATCAAAACCATGGTGTATGGCCCGGGTAAACCATTAATTCTGATGTCGCCAGTATTACAGATATTGCAGTTTACCTGAGGTCTTATTCCGTTTACTGTTTGCAATGCATCAAACAAGCACGAACTGGGATTTTTATTCAAGAATTTGCTATTGTATACTTCAACCGGAACAAGACTTTCCATTCTGTTCACCTGTTTTAGTGTTCCACTTACTACCAATTCTTTCAGTACTGTTTTATTTCCACTTAGGTTAACATCAATTTTGTACTTCTGGTTCGATTCAATTTTTATTTTTTTCGAAAATTTGGTGTAGCCAACAATAGATGTTTCTAAAATATAAGTTCCAAATGGAACTTTTTTTAACGAGTAATTGCCCAGTGAATCTGATTTACAAGAAAAATTATGACCTTTTAAGTAAACATCAACCATTTCTAGGGCATTTTCCCCGTCCGTAATTTTACCCTCTATACTTTGGCTTTTTATTACTGTAGGAAGCGATAGATAAAATACAACAACAATAAATAGTTTAATTTTTTTCATTTGTTATAACCGCAAAAGTATAAAAGTTAGGTTAATCTAACAAAAATTAAACAAAAATTTTATTTTTGATTAAAGATTTTTAATTTTTACCCAAAAATATGTCTTAACAACTGATTTATTTTGTATGGTTAATCTAAATTAAATTCAAACATTTTTTTATTTTTGCAACATGTTATCTGCCACCGAAGAGAATTATTTAAAAGCCCTAATCAAAATTTCTGAAAAAAATTCTGTGGATGGCAAAGTTGGGACAAACGAATTAGCTGTAGACTTAGGAGTAAAACCTGCAACAGTAAATGATATGCTTAAACGATTAAAAGATAAAAAGCTTATTGATTACGAGAAATACGGGAAGATAAAAATTACTAAGTCTGGCAAAAAATCAGGAATTGAAATTATTAGAAGACATAGATTATGGGAAACATTTTTGTTTGATAAACTAAAATTTACCTGGGATGAAGTTCATGAAGTTGCAGAATTATTGGAACATGTAAACAATCCAAAACTAATAGAACGATTAGATGAATTTTTGAATCATCCACAATTTGACCCTCATGGCGATGTAATTCCAAATTCTAAAGGAAAGATTATAATACATTTCAAAAAAACTCTTTCAAATGCAAAAGTTGGCCAAGCTGTAAAAATGGTTGCTATGAAAGAAAATTCTGATGTTCTTCTAAAACATTTGTTTGAATTAGGTTTAGGAATAAACAAAACACTTAAAGTTATTAAAATACAACCTTTCGATCTCTCGATGAATATATTGGTGGATAAAAAAGCAATAACAATTTCTAATAAATTGGCAGAGAATATTTTTGTTGTATGCAAAGAATGCAAAGTAATTGGGGAGTGCAACAAAAAAATGTGTGAACTAGAATAATTATTTTTCCGCCACTAAAATCTTATTAAATTTCATGAATTCTATTGTTTCTAACTTACTATAATTTAATTTAAAATAAGCTTCAATTTTTTCAAATTCAATTTGTTCTTTTTCATTCAAAACAATAAAATTAAAAATCAAAATTCCATTATTGCTTAAACAACTATATAAATCACTAAAAAAGGTATTCTCTTTTACTGCAGGGGGAACTTCAAGATCAATAAATACATCCAGAACTATTAGGTCGTAGGTTTTTGTAACGGTTTTTATATAATCTTCGGCAAAAGCTTCAACTAAAATTAACTCTGATGTAATCTCTTCAATAAAATATTTTTCATACAATGCCAGCACCTTCTCATCGGCTTCAACTCCTTTAATTTCAATATTTTTTAAGTCATTAAACAATGCAGCAAC